>JAEWCJ010000485.1 GCA_023390695.1 Pseudomonadota bacterium
GGACAGGTTCCCGCCGTTATTGAGCGGGGCACTCCCCTGCTCGCCAGCCATGCCATCGACCTCCAGCAAACAATGCCGGAACGGCCGAGATCCGACATGCGCCGTATTGTGGTCTGGGGATGCGTACTCCTCTTCGTGCATATCGGCGCGGTGGGCGTATGGGCCAGCACCGTTCCGCTGCGCAGCGCAGTCATCGCACCCGGCGTGGTCAAGGTGCTCTCCAAGCGCAAGGCCGTGCAGCATCTGGACGGCGGCATCGTGAAGACGGTGTATGTGCGCGAGAACGAACATGTCGAGCGCGACCAGCTTATCGCGCAGCTCGACACGACGCAGATCGAAGCCAGCATCGCTTCGCTCGAAACTAGACTGTTCGCGAATCTCGCGCTGGAAGCGCGCATCGACGCCGAGGAAACCGGCGCCAAACGCATCGTGTTTCCAAAGGAGTTGCAAGACAGCGCGGCGCGCATCGATGCGCGCATCGCCATGCAAAGCCAGGAAGCCGAATACGCCGCTCGCTCGGCCTCGCTTGAAGGAGAATGGAAGCTTATCGACCAGCAGACATTGCAGGCGGAGCACACAATCCGCGGTCACCAGCACAATACCGAGGGCCTGCAGCGGCAACTCGCCTATCTGAAGGACGAGATCAAGGATATGGACGTGCTTTTGGACAAAGGTCTCGCCAGAAAGCCTCGCGTACTCGCGCTGAAACGCGCGGAGGCCGATATCGAAGCACGGATCGAGCGGAACGCTGCTTCTGTTGCCGAAGCCCGCGCAAAGATCGCGGAGCTCGACGACAGGCGCAGACAACTCGTTTATGGCCGTACGCAGGATATTGCCAAACAACGCCACGCTGCGCGGGCGGAAATCGGCGATCTTCGTTACCGTATCGCGGCCCTGCGCGACAAACTTGCGCGCAGCGAATTGCGCGCACCCGAGCGCGGCACCGTGGTCGGTCTCGACAGCCGAAATCTCAACGCCGTGCTGGCGCCGCGCGAGACATTGCTCGAAATCGTTCCGACGCAGGACCGCCTGGTGATCGAGGCCACCCTGAAGCCGACAGATCGTGAGGAAGCCTATGTCGGGCAGCCCGCCCGTGTCCGCGTTCTTGCCTTCAATCTCAGGCGCACGCCGATCATGGAGGGCAAGGTGACCGCCGTCTCAGCCGACGCCCTGACCGACCCCAAGATCAACACCACCTATTATCAGGCGGAGGTCGAACTCACGCCGTCACCGGATGTGCAGTCTTACATATCCTCGCTGCAGCCGGGCATGCCAGTCGAGGTGTTTCTCGAGACTGGAGAACGGACCTTCGCCGAATATTTGCTACAACCAATCATGGTCCGCATGAATCGCGCCTTCAGGGAGAGCTAAACGAATGGCTTTGTCCGCAATTCGTTCCGGCGCCTTCGTCTGTGCGCTGGGACTGAGCACGGCAGCCGCCGCAGACAGCATCCAGCTGAAACTGCCTGTCGCCTGCGAGGTCGGACGCACCTGCTTTATTCAGACCTATGTCGACGCCGACCCCTCATCGGCCGCCCGGGATTACCGGTGTGGAAGCCTGACCTATGACGGCCACAACGGCACGGACTTCCGGCTGCCGTCCATGGAAGCGCAGCGCACCGGGGTTGACGTGTTGGCCGCCGCGGACGGGCGCGTTCTGCGCATGCGCGACGATGTTGCCGACGTCAGCGTGCGCGAAGGCGACCGTGAGGCCGTGAGCGGCAAGGAATGCGGCAACGGGCTCGTCGTTGAACATGCGGGCGGCTGGGAAACGCAATACTGCCATATGGCCCGCGGCAGTCTGCAGGTCCGGCCTGGCCAGACGGTCAAGGCCGGGCAATCGCTGGGACGGATCGGTCTCTCGGGCCTCACCGAATACCCGCATCTCCATTTTACGGTTCGCCACGAGGGCAAGGTGACGGATCCCTTCGCCCATGGTGCACCGCCCGGCAACTGCAGCGGCGGCGAAATGCTATGGGAGCCGTCGCTGCGCAAGGCGCTCGCCTACCAGGAGCGGACCATCGTCAATGCCGGCTTCGCCACCGGTGCGGTCAGCATGAAGACGATCGAGGATGGCGATCCGGACCGGACGGCGCCGGATACCGATGCGGCGGCGCTGGTCGCTTATGTGCGCGCCATCGGCCTCAAGTCGGGCGATGTGCAGTCGCTTGCGCTGCGATCGCCGTTGGGCAAGGAGATTGCGAAGAACCGGCTCGCCCCGCTCGAGCGCAACAGAGCGCAATCTTTTCTGTTCGCCGGCCGGAAACGTCCGGCGAACGGCTGGGACCGCGGCACCTATCAGGCGACGTATATTGTGGAACAAAACGGTCAGGTTGTATTGCAGCGGGATCTGGAAGTGGAGCTCAAGTGAGCGCGACACGAACAGAGTCAGAACTTCTCATCTGCTCACGCATAAAAGGCTCGGAAATCATCGCCCGGACGCAGAAGTTTCGACCGTTTCTATCAATTTGGACGCACCCAATATTACCCGGTTAACTTCGGTCTTGCCGTAAACTGTCCGCTGCGGCAAACTCTCTGTTCGTCCCAAAGACACGGAAAAATAATGGACGCACGGGGAGTTGAGCCGTCAACGGTTGGCCGGAACACGCCAACCGGGCCGCTATTCGAATTACGAGGGATATCCAAGCAGTTTCCAGGTGTGCGCGCGCTCGATGAGGTCTCATTCGAGATCCGCGCCGGCGAAACACATATGCTGCTGGGAGAAAACGGCGCCGGAAAATCCACACTGATGAAAGTGTTGTGCGGCGCTTATTCGAGCGATGCCGGCGCGTTCTTTCACCATGGCGAAAAAGTGGACATAATCTCCCCGGCGGATGCGCGGCGCTTCGGCATTGCCGTCATCTTCCAGGAATTCACGCTCGTCCCCTACCTCGACATCGCACAGAACATCTTTCTCGGCCGCGAGTTTCCCAACCGTATCCCCGGCACCGTCGACCGGAAGCGCCTTTATAAAGAAGCGCGCCGGGTGCTGGACATGATCGGATTCGACATCGATCCGAAACGCCCGGTCCACACACTCGGCATCGCGCAACAGCAGATGGTGGAGATCGCCAAGGCGCTGTCGCAGGACGCGCGGATCCTGGTGATGGACGAACCGACGGCCGCGCTCTCCGATCGTGAAACCGAGTTGCTGTTCGCGATGATCGGACGCCTGAAGGCGCAGGGCGTCGCCATCGTTTATATCTCGCATCGTCTGCCGGAGGTGTTTGCGCTCGGCGACCGCATCACCGTCCTGCGGGACGGCCGCAAGATCGGATCGATGCTGCCGTCGGAAACGTCTCCCGAGGCGCTCGTGGCGCTGATGGTCGGCCGTTCCGTCGATCATACCTATGCACGCGAATTCTTCCCGCCCGGAGACATCGCGCTCGAGGTCAAGGATCTCGCGTCCGACAACGGCATTTCCGGGATCAACCTGAATGTGCGCGCGGGCGAGATCGTCGGTCTCTGCGGGCTTGTCGGTTCGGGGCGCAGCGAGGTGGCGCGTGCGATCTTCGGCGCCGACCGCGTCACCGCCGGCGAAATCCGCCTGTTTGATCAGAAGATGCGCGGGCTGCCGGAAGATTCCGCCCGTCGCGGCATGGGCATGATACCGGAAAATCGCAAGGTGCAAGGCCTGGCGCTGAACCGCTCGGTACGCGACAACATCCTTCTGGCCGGTCTTGCCAAGATATTTCCAAGCGGGCTTTTCTCGCCGGGCCGTGCGCGCGAGATCGCGCAAGCCACCATCGACCGGCTGCGCATCGCGACGCCAAGCCCGAACCGTCCGGTCGGCGTCCTGTCCGGCGGCAACCAGCAAAAAGTCGTCGTCGGGAAATGGCTGAACGCCAATTCCCGATTCTTCATCTTCGACGAACCCACCCGGGGCATCGACGTCGGCGCCAAGGCCGAGATCTTCGCGCTGCTGGAATCGCTTGTGCGCGACGGCGCCGCCATCCTGATGATCAGTTCGGAACAGACGGAAATCGTTCACGTCTGCGCCCGCGCCTATGTGATGCGCGACGGCCGCATTGCCGGAGAGCTGGCCCGCGACGAACTGACGGAAACAAACATCGTGCGACTGGGAATGCATCAATGAGCGCCCCTCAATCAGCGGCCATCGACTCGTCTCTGATCTCCAGAATTCCCGGCGTCGCCGTCGCGCTTGTCGCACTCGTGGTCGTTTTCGGGATCACGAGCCCGAATTTCCTCAGCGTCGGCAACATCACCAATATCCTGGTCCAGTCGACGATTCTGCTGCTGGTCGCCCTGCCGATGACGCTGATCATCATGACGGAAGGTCTCGATCTTTCGGCCGGCGCCGTGCTCACATTCGCCTCGATCATCCTCGCCAGTGTCAGCATCGCGACCGGATCGGTGGCCTTCGGGATTCTCGCCGGGCTGGCGGCGGCACTGGCATTTGGCATTCTAAACGGCTCGCTGATCGCCTTTTTCGGCATTCCGCCTTTCATCGTCACGCTCGGCACGCTTGGCGTCGCGCAGGGGCTTTCCCTTGTCGTCACCGACGGACAGAGTGTCGTCGGCATCCCGGAGGTGATCGGGCAGCTCTATGCGGCAAGCCTTCTCGGCATCCCGCTGCCGATCATCATCAGCATCCTGGCCTATGCCTTCACTCACGTGCTGCTCTACCACACGCCGTTCGGCAACTATATTTTTGCGCTTGGCGGCAATCGCGAGGCGCTGCGGCTTGCCGGCGTTTCCGACCGCAAGATCCTGATCGGCGTCTATGCGCTGGGCGGCGTGATGGTCGGCTTTGCGGCGTTGCTGATGACCGCCCGCATGAATGCCGCGCATCCGACTGCCGCGATCGGCATGGAATTCGACGCCATCGCCGCCGTCGCGGTCGGCGGCACCTCTTTCGAACGCGGCGACGGCTGGCTGCTTGGCACCCTGCTCGGCGTGCTCGCCGTCGGCGTGCTGCGCAACGGACTCAATCTGCTCGCCGTCCCCTCCTCGGTACAGGTGGCGTGCATCGGCGGGCTGGTCATCGCGGCCTTGCTGATCGACGGATTGCGGGGGCGCAAATGAGCGTTGCCGCCTCCGCCGACAAACAGCGCCGCTTCTCGCTGCCGCCGGAGCTGGCGCAGATGGCCTATCGCCTGCTGGCGGCGGCCATCATCTGTGCGGCCCTGTCGATGCTCAGCGACGTGTTCTTCACCGCCAACAACCTTCTCAACGTTCTGCGGCAGACGGCGCTCCTGTTCCTGCTCGCCTCCGGTCTCACCTTGGTGATCCTGACCGCCGGGCTCGACCTGTCGGTCGGCGCCAATGTCGCGCTCTCCGCCTGCCTTGCCGCTACCGTCATCAAAAGCACCGGCCAGCCGCTGCTCGGCTTCGTGGTCGGGCTGGGTTGCGGCGCACTGATCGGCTTCGTCAACGGCATTCTGGTGACGCTGCTGCGCATCCCGTCCTTCATCGCGACCTACGGGATGCTGTGGATCCTGTCGGGCATCACTTATTACTATATGGCGGGCGAGACCATTCATGGCTTCCCGCCTTCGTTCCGGCAGCTCGGCAGCGGCTATCTGTTCGGCATCCCGATGCCGGTCTATGTGATGGTGCTGTTCCTGCTGCTCGGCACCTGGTTCGCGCAGCGCACCGTCTGGGGCCAGCAGATTTACGCGATCGGCGCCAACCCGGTGGCCGCCAGCCTCTCCGGCGTACCGGTGCAGCGGCGGCTCGTGCTCGTCTACACGTTCAGCGGCGCGATGGCCGGCCTCGCCTCACTGATCATCCTGGCGCGCATCAATTCCGCCCAGGGCGACATCGGCGAGGAGCTAACCCTGCCCGCCATCGCCGCGGTGCTGATCGGCGGCACCTCGCTGTTCGGCGGCATCGGCTCGGTCGCCGGCACGCTCATCGGCGCCCTGATCCTGACGCTCGTCCTCAACGGCATGAACCTGCTGCACGTCAACGCATCCTGGCAGCCGCTGGTCACCGGCGTGATCGTCATTCTTGCGGTGTGGATCGATACCCGCACCCGCAAGCTCGCGGAATGAAGTCATCCCGAACATCAAAACCGATACGGAGGAAACCATGAAATATCTCGCTACCGGCTTCGCCACCGCCCTGGCGATGACCGCCGTGCTCGGCACCGCACACGCCGACGGCGAAACCATCGCCGTCTTCACCAAGAACCAGACCAATCCGTATTTCCAGGCGGTGCGCGTCGGCACCGAGACCGCCGGCAAAGCACTGAAGGCCAGGATAATCCAGTATGTCCCGACCAAGCCCGATAGCATTCCGGAGCAGCTCTCGCAGGTCGAGGACGTGATCGTCAAAAAGCCGGACGCGGTCGTCTTCATCCCGGTCGATTACAAGGCGCTGGTGCCGGCCGTCGCCAAGATCGACGGCGCCAAGATTCCGATCGTCAACGTCACCGACCGCATCGCCAGCGGCAATATCGTCGCCTATGTCGGCGCCGACGATTACAATATCGGCCTCGAGACCGCGCGCTATCTGCTCAAGACCATGGGCGGCAAGGGCAATGTCATCATCCTCGAAGGCGTAAAGGGCTCGCTCACCAATATCGACCGCGTGCGCGGCTTCACCGACGCGCTCAAGGAATTTCCGAATGTGAAGTTGCTCGCCCAGCAGCCGGCCAATTACCAGCGGCTGCAGGCGCTGCAGGTGATGGAAAACCTGATGCAGTCGCATCCGCAGATCGACGGCGTGCTCGCCGC
>JAEWCJ010000488.1 GCA_023390695.1 Pseudomonadota bacterium
GGCCGGGTCGATGCCGCGCTCGTTGCGGTAGCGGGCGTCCGAGTTGATGCCGAGCTTGCGGCCGGTCTGCGCGATGTTGAGCGGAACCCACAGCGCCGACTCGATGAGCACGTCGGTGGTCGTCTCCGAGCAGCCGGTTTCCTCGCCGCCCATGATGCCGGCGAGCGATTCCACGCCCTTCTCGTCGGCGATGACGCACATCGTATCGTCGAGCTTGTAGGTGCGGCCGTCGAGCGCCAGCAGTTCTTCGCCTGCTTTGCCGCGGCGGACCGTGAGATTGCCGTGTACCTTCGAAGCATCGAACACATGCAGCGGGCGGCCGCGGTCGAAGGTCATGTAGTTGGTGATATCGACAAGCGCGTTGATCGGGCGCAGGCCGATGGCCGTCAGGCGCTTCTGCAGCCATTCCGGCGACGGGCCGTTCTTCACGCCTTTCACAAGCCGCAGCGCGAAGCCGGGACAGAGCGACGGCGTATCGCCGAAATCGAGCTTCACCGAGACCGGGCAGGGGAATTCACCCTTTACCGGCTTGGGTGCGTTCTCGATGAACTTGCCGATGCCGGTCGCGGCGAGGTCGCGCGCAATGCCGGAAACGCCCGTGCAGTCGGCGCGGTTCGGGGTCAGATTGATCTCGATGACGGGATCGTTGGCGCCGATGACGTCGGCGAACGGCTTGCCGACCGGCGCGTCGGCCGGCATCTCGATAATGCCGTCGGCGTCGTCGGAGAATTCGATCTCAGCGCCGGAAATCAGCATGCCGTGGCTTTCCACGTTACGCACCTTGCTGACTTTCAGCGTGATGTCCTTGCCGGAAATGTAGGTGCCGGGCAGGCCGAGCACGGCTTTCAGGCCGGCGCGCGCATTCGGGGCGCCACAGACGATCTGCAGCGGCGCGCCTTCACCTGTGTTGACCATGCATACCCGCAGGCGATCCGCGTTCGGATGCTGCACGGCGGAGAGGATCTCCACCACCTTGAAGGGGGCGTATTTCTTCGCCGGGTCTTCGACAGTCTCGACCTCGAGCCCGATCATGGTGAGCTTCTCGACGATCTCGTCGAGCGTGGCATCGGTGTCGAGATGCTGCTTCAGCCAGGAGAGGGTGAATTTCACGAGCTGAGCCCTCCTGCCAGCGTCGGGAAATCCAGCGGCCGGAAGCCGTAGTGGTTCATCCAGCGCACGTCTGCGTCGAAGAAGGCGCGCAGATCGTTCATGCCGTATTTCAGCATGGCGATGCGGTCGATGCCCATGCCCCAGGCGAAGCCTTGGTATTCGTCGGGATCGAGTCCGCAATTGCGCAGCACATTCGGATGCACCATGCCGCAGCCGAGAATCTCCAGCCAGTCTTCGCCTTCGCCGAACCGGATTTCGCCCTTCTCGCGCTTGCACTGGATGTCGACTTCCATCGACGGCTCGGTGAAGGGGAAGAACGAGGGCCGCATGCGCATCTTCACATTGTCGACTTCGAAGAAGGCCTTGCAGAATTCCTCGAGGATCCATTTCAGGTGGCCGAGATGCGAGCCCTTGTCGATGACAAGGCCCTCGACCTGATGGAACATCGGCGTATGCGTCTGGTCGCTGTCGGAGCGATAGGTGCGGCCGGGAATGATGACGCGGATCGGCGGCTTCTGGCTCAGCATGGTGCGCACCTGCACAGGTGAGGTGTGCGTGCGCAACAGCTTGCGCGAGCCGTCCGGGCCGGGATTGAAATAGAAGGTGTCGTGCATTTCCCGCGCCGGGTGGCCTTCGGGAAAGTTCAGCTTGGTGAAATTGTAGTCGTCGGTCTCGATGTCCGGACCTTCCGCGACCGCAAAGCCCATATCGGCGAAGATCGCGGTGAGTTCGTCGATCACCTGGCTGATCGGATGAATGCGGCCTGCATCGGCGGGCGTCTCGCGCACCGGCAGCGTGACATCGACGGTTTCGGTCGCGAGCTTCTGGTCGAGCGCGGCGTTCTTCAGCGCGTCCCGGCGCTGTGCAATTGCCTGCGTGACCCGGTCCTTCAAACCGTTGATGAGCGGTCCCTGTGCCTTGCGTTCGTCCGGCGACATGCCGCCGAGCGTTTTCAGAAGCGCCGACACCGACCCGCTCTTGCCGAGCGCGGCGACGCGCACGGCTTCCAGTGCAGCTTCATCGTTCGATGAAGAAACCGCGCTCAGGATTTCCGTTTCAAGTTTTGCGATGTCGGACATGAACTTCCACCAGCTGGGTCATCGCCCGCGTCCGATCTCGGGTTTACCCGAGATCGGCTCTTAAAGTGCACAAGTCGGCTACAGCCGACTTGAATCGGGCGATCCAGCAACCCCGGTCTAACGGAAACGACAGGCAGGGGATACTGGATGCCCCGCCTGTGCGGGGCATGACAGCAAGCTCAGGCCTGCGCCGGCAGCGCCGCCTTGACCTTGTCGACGATCGCCTGGAACGCCGCCGGCTCGTGGATCGCGAGATCCGACAGCACCTTGCGGTCGATCTGCAGGCCGGACTTGTTCAGGCCGTCGATGAAGCGGCTGTAGGTCAGGCCGAACGGACGCACGGCGGCGTTCAGGCGCTGGATCCAGAGCGCGCGGAAGGTGCGCTTGCGGCGCTTGCGGTCGCGGAACGCGTATTGGTTGGCCTTCTCGACCGCCTGCTTGGCGATGCGGATGGTGTTCTTGCGGCGGCCGTAGAAGCCTTTGGCGGCCTTGAAAACTTTCTTGTGGCGGGCGTGGGCGGTAACGCCACGTTTGACGCGGGCCATGGCTGATCTCCTTGAATGCGAATAAGCGAAAGCCCGGGCTATCAGCCGTTGGGCAGCCAATACTTCTTGATGTTGTCACCATCCGTCTTGAACAGGACGTTGGTGCCACGAAGCTGGCGGATCTGCTTTTTGGTTCGCTTGATCATGCCGTGGCGTTTGCCGGCCTGGGCATATTTCACCTTGCCTTTGGCCGTGATTTTAAAGCGCTTTTTGGCGCCCGACTTTGTCTTCAACTTGGGCATTTGGCTCTCCTGTTGGCCGGCCACGCGCGGAAAACCGCGGCGGCCTGCGGTGCTCGATGATGAGCGATGCTCGGATGTGAGCTGTCTCAGCCGCCACGGCAGCCCTTGATCAGCCGGGCGGCGAGAGGGCCGCTATATGACAGAGACAGCCCCGAAAAACAAGCATTTAGCGGCGGGATGGAGCGGAGCGTGGGTCTCCACTAACGCCGGCGAGCGGCGCCGCGTGGGTCCCCATTTCGCGCCGGAAGAGGGGTCCGCGCCGGCCTGATCGTGCGCCAGGCGAGGGGCGCCGTTCACGGCGCGGGAGGCCGGAAATCGGCGGGAATACCGCTCCCTCTGGTCCTCGCCGCCGCTTCCGGCGGCCTCGCCGGCCGGAAGACCCGCTGTTCCAGATCTGCATCGACGATGTTTCGTCCGGCGTCCTATTTTACCGCAAGGGTGCCACGGAGAACCCGGCCGCCCCTCGCCCGCCCAGGCCGGAGCCGGGGCGTCGCCGGCCTTCCCAGGCAGGCGAGCCTCCGACCACCAGCAGCGGCTGCTCCGGACCTGCTGGCAGAGCTGGCCCGGAACCCGGCAGAGACCCGGCGGTGCTCCCCGGATGGGCAAGCCGCGCTGTCCCTCGGGC
>JAEWCJ010000422.1 GCA_023390695.1 Pseudomonadota bacterium
GGCCTGCCAGTTCGATCTCGGCAACCTGAAAAACGAATATCCCGACGAGCCGGTCCCGCCCGGCAAGACGCCACAACAGCATCTGGAAGAACTGACCTGGGCCGGCGCGGAGCGCCGCTATCCAAAGTCGCATTATCCTGGCGGCATTCCGGAGAAGGTCGTCGCAAGGGTGAAGGAAGAATTCGCCATCATCGCGAAGCTCGATTTCGCGCGCTACTTTCTCACGGTGCATGATGTCGTCGCCCATGCGCGCAAGCTTGGCATTCTCTGCCAAGGGCGCGGCTCGGCGGCCAACAGCGCGGTCTGTTATTGTCTTGGAATTACCGAGATCAATCCCGAAACAAGCCAATCGTTGTTCGCCCGCTTCGTTTCGGAAAACCGCGGCGAGCCGCCCGACATCGACGTCGATTTCGAACATGACCGGCGTGAGGAGGTCATCCAGTATGTCTATAAACGCTACGGCCGCGAGCGCGCCGCGATCTGCGCCACCGTGGTTCATTATCGTTCTCGCCGGGCGATCCGCGAAGTCGGCAAGGCGCTGGGGCTGACATCCGACATCACCACCGCCATCGCCAAAACGGTCTGGGGCAGTCATGACGACGGCCTGCCCGACCATCATATCCGCCAGGCCGGCCTCGACCCTGCCAATCCGGCCATCCGACAGACCTTACGGCTGGCGCGCGAATTGCTCGGCTTTCCGCGTCATTTGTCCCAGCATGTCGGTGGATTCATCCTGACGCGGGAGCGGCTGGACGAGACCGTGCCAATCGGCAATGGCGCGATGGAAGACCGCACCTTCATCGAATGGGACAAGGACGACATCGATACGCTTGGCCTGATGAAAGTCGATGTGCTGGCGCTCGGCATGCTGAGCTGTCTGCGGCGCGGCTTCGATCTGCTGAAGACGCATTATGGAGAGGATTACACCATCGCTTCGCTGCCGGAAAGCGACAAAAAAACATACGAGATGCTGTCACGCGCGGATTCGATCGGCGTGTTTCAGGTCGAAAGCCGCGCGCAGATGTCAATGCTGCCGCGTCTGAAGCCGAAGACATTCTACGATCTCGTCATCGAGGTTGCGATCGTGCGCCCCGGTCCAATCCAGGGGGACATGGTGCATCCCTATCTGAAGCGGAGGGAAAATCCGGAGGCGGTCACATATCCTTCTCCTGCTCCCGATCAAGGAGATGAAGACGAACTAAAGGATGTACTGGGACGCACTCTCGGCGTTCCCCTCTTTCAGGAACAGGCAATGCAGATTGCCATCACTGCCGCCGGATTCACCCCCGACGAGGCCGACGGGTTGCGCCGCGCGATGGCGACCTTCCGTCATAACGGAAATGTCCATCTTTTCCGTGAGAAATTCATCTCGCGCATGATTGCACGTGGTTACGACCCGAAATTTGTCGAAAGCTGTTTCAATCAGATCGAGGGCTTCGGCGAATACGGCTTTCCGGAAAGCCATGCCGCCAGTTTCGCCTTGCTGGTCTACGCCTCGGCCTGGATCAAATGTCATTATCCGGACGTGTTCTGCGCCGCGATCCTCAACAGCCAACCGATGGGCTTTTACCAACCCGCCCAGCTCGTGCGCGATGCGCGCGAACACGGCGTCGAAATACGCGAGGTCGACGCGAATTTCAGCGATTGGGACTGCACGCTGGAATCGCTTGCAGATGGGAAACATGCCGTTCGGCTCGGCTTCCGGCAGATCCAGGGACTGAACAAGGCTGAGCTTGAAAATCTCATTGTTGCACGCGGTAATGGCTATACCAGCCTCGAACGGCTTGCCTCGATTTCCGGTGTCTCGCGCTTCACCATTGAGAAGCTCGCGGCTGCCGATACCTTCCGCTCCTTGGGACTCGACCGGCGCAGGGCGCTCTGGGCCGCGCGTCGGCTCGACATCATCGGCCTGCGCACCGGCAAATCACCCACGTCGTCTGCATCTCATGCGGCCAACAGACTCCCTCTGCTTGTCCCGCATATGAGCGACGACCTCTTTCCTGAACCAAATATTGCTTTGCCGCCAATGCACCTGTCCGAGCATGTGGCGGAGGATTATGGGACCACCGGATTGTCGCTGAAGGCGCATCCGGTGCAGTTTTTCCGCGACGATCTCACGCGGCTCGGCGCCATCCGCAATATCGACCATCGCAAGGACACGCTGCCGCAAAACAGTCAGGTGACCGTCGCCGGCCTCGTGCTGATGCGGCAGATGCCCGGAACTGCCAAGGGCGTGGTCTTTGCCACACTGGAAGACGAAACCGGCATCGCCAATATCGTGATCTGGCCGAAAATCTTCGCCAGGCATCGCCGCATCGTGATGACCTCGCGCTTTCTTGCGGTGCGCGGACGGCTGCAGCGTACCGGGCTTGTGGTGCATGTTGTTGCAACACGCTTCTTCGACCTCACCGCTGAACTGCACAGACTGCGCAATAACGAAGTTTCATTACCGGAGGGATCATCCCTGCCGCCCGCACAAGGCGAACTCGCACTCATCAAAAGCCGGGATTTTCATTGAGAGCGACGATGCAACTCTCCCTCCCCCTTGGAGATTCGAATCTGCCACCGGTTCGCGACCGCCTTCTCGGACGTTACGGCCCGCAACGCAACGCCAAACGGCACAATCCGGATGATCAATTCATCAAGGCCATGCTGAGTTCGTGCACATACGATGCGGTCTCCAATGCGGTGTTTCTGAAACTCCGGCAGCACATATCGTCATGGGAGGACCTTCTCGACATTCCATCGCACGATATCGAAATGATCGTCGCAGACATCACCCGTCCCAGAGAGAAAGTCCGCGACATTCTAACCTCCATCCATGAAATCAAACGGCAGCGCGGCACTTTCAGCCTCTCGTTCCTTGGCGCATATCCTCCGGATGCAGCCATGACCTGGCTGCAGACACTCGACGGTGTCGGTCCCAAGATTGCCGCGGCGACACTGGGCTTCAGTGATCTCCGGCAACCCGTTCTGACCGTTGACCGGCACGTCCTGAGACTGGGCATATGCCTGCGACTTCTACCCAAGCGGGCGACATTCGTTCGTGGCTTCCACCTTCTAACGGCGCTTGTTCCGCCCGACTGGACCGCTGACGATCTTTACGAGCTGCATTGGCTGATGAAGATGCACGGGCAGAAAGTCTGCAAATCAACACGCCCGCTCTGCTATCAATGCGTACTGGCCGATCTTTGCCCTTCTTATCGCTCCAATTCGCAACAGCGCAGCCGATCACTTGAGAATGCATCGCAACTGCATTGATTCCAGTTGCGCTTTTTGATTCAAGCCGCCAGATCAATCGCTGTTTCTCCCTGGACAAGCGGCAATTCCTCGACACCATGCCCAGCCCGAAAGAACGCGTCGCCATCGTCTCGGCTTTTGCCAGCGGCAGCCTCGCGGCAGCAAAATTCATCGTCGGCGTCATGATCGGCAGCCTCGCGCTGATATCCGACGCGCTGCACAGCCTGATCGATCTCGGAGCGACATTGGTCACCTGGTACGCTGTCCGCGTCGGCGATCAGCCGCCGGATGCCGAGCACCATTATGGTCACGGCAAGGTGGAAAACGTCGCCGCCTTTGTCGAAACCGCGCTTCTCCTGCTGCTGGCCGGCGGCATCGCCGTCGAAGCGGTCAAGCGCCTGCTCGAAGGCGGCAGCCCGGTCACGTTCTCGGTCATCCCGTTCATCGTGCTCGGGATCGAGATGATAGTGAACGCCTGGCGCGCCCGCGCACTGTGGAAGGCGTCGCAGGAACACGAGAGCCAGGCACTTGCCGCCGACGCGCTGCATTTCGCGTCCGACTTTTTCGGTTCAATCCCGGTCATTATCGGCCTGATACTTGCCGCCTATGGCTATGCATGGGGCGATTCCGCCGCCGCCCTTGTTGTCGCCATACTCATCACGATCCTGGCTGTCCGGATGGGCCGCCGCAGCATCGATGCATTGGTCGACACCGCACCGAAAGGCGCGACAGAACGGGTCGAATCCGCATTGCAGAATATTCCCGGCATCGCCGGCCTTGAGCGCGTGCGCATGCGCAAGGTCGGACCCCGCTATTTTGTCGATGCCGCGGTTCGGGTTCCGCGCACCTATCCGCTCGACCGTGTCGCCGCTCTCAAAAGGAGCGTGGAAAGCACGATCGCCTCCTTGCTCGGCGATGTCGACGTGACCGTCGTCACGACACCGGTGGCACTGGACGACGAAACGATCCTGCAGCGCGTCAACGTCATCGCCCGCAACCGGGCCCTGGCGGTGCATCATGTGACGGTGCAACGGCTCAAGGGCCATCTGTCGGTTTCGCTCGATCTCGAAGTGGACGGCAAGCTTTCGCTCGGCGTCGCCCATGAGATCGCCGACGGGCTGGAGAAAGCAATCGAGAACGAGATCGGCCACAACGTCGAAGTGGAAACCCATATCGAACCGTTGCAGACATCCGATCTGTCCGGACGCGATGCGCCGCCGGCGCGCGTGCAGGAAATGGAAACCGCACTGGCCCGGATGGCTGAGCAGATCGGCACGATCCGGCAGGTGCATAACGTCCGCGTTCGCGAAACCAGCGACGGTGAGATGATCAACTTCCATTGCCGCGTCGATCCCGCGCAGACCGTCCACGACATTCACGAAAAGGTCGACCAGCTCGAACGCGCGCTGCGTCTGCGCTGGCCATCCATTCGGCGGGTGATCGGGCATGCCGAGCCGCTGGTGCCGGAACGCTAGGGAACGAGAACGGCGGCGCCCTGCAGGCGCCCCTCGCGCAGGTCGGACAAGGCCTCGTTGGCGCGTTCCAGCGGATAACGGACGATCTCGGTCTTGATGCCGGCCTTCGGCACGAGGGCAAAGAACTCCCGCGCGTCCTCGCGCGTGAGATTGGCGACCGACAGGACCTGTCGTTCCTCCCACAGCAGGCGGTAGGGAAAGGCGGGAATATCCGACATGTGGATGCCGCCGCAGACGACGCGCCCACCTTTCCGGACCGCGCGCAACGCCGCCGGCACCAGCGCACCGACGGGCGCAAAGATGATCGCGGCATCGAGCGGTTCCGGCGGCAACAGATCGGAGCCGCCGGCCCAGACGGCGCCAAGCGAACGCGCGAAATCCTGGGCGGCCACATCGCCCGGCCGGGTGAAAGCATAAACCTTGCGCCCCTGCCAGACGGCCACTTGCGCCAGGATATGCGCGGCGGCCCCGAAGCCGTAAATGCCGAGCGAATGCCCCCCACCCGCCATGCGATAGCTGCGCCAGCCGATTAGCCCGGCGCAGAGAAGCGGGGCGACATGCGCATCGTCCATGTCGTCGGGAAGCGCGAAGCAATAGCGCGCATCGGCGACGACATGCGAGGCAAATCCGCCATCGCGCGTATAACCGGTGAAGAGTGGCGCATCGCAGAGATTTTCGTGGCCGTCCCGGCAATAGGGACAGGCGCCGCATGTATGGCCGAGCCAGGGGACGCCGACCCGCTGCCCCGGCGTGAACGCGTCCGCACCGGGGCCTGTTGCTTCGACCGCGCCGACAACCTCGTGTCCAGGCACGATCGGGATTTTTGGATCCGGCAATTCGCCGTCGACGACGTGCAGATCGGTGCGGCACACCGCGCAGGCTTCGACGCGCAGGCGCAGCTGTCCGGGGCCCGGCTGTGGCTCCGGACGCTCTTCGATGACGAGCGGCGCGCGGGCGCCATGGAGCACGGCGGCTTTCATCTTCGTCCCCGACGAGGGTCTTGGGCTGCGGCTTGCGGCGCCGGCGCGGGCCCGCGC
>JAEWCJ010000457.1 GCA_023390695.1 Pseudomonadota bacterium
GGGCAAGGGCGACGTGATCGGCGGCTTTGCCGGTGCCACGGCCGATGCCTTCACCCTGTTCGAACGGCTCGAGACCAAACTTGAGCAATATCCCGGCCAGCTCACCCGCGCGGCGGTCGAGCTCGCCAAGGACTGGCGGACGGACCGCTATCTACGCCGGCTGGAGGCCATGATGATCGTGGCCGACAAGGATACCACCCTGGTCCTGACCGGTAACGGCGACGTGCTGGAACCGGAGGCGGGAATTGCAGGCATTGGTTCGGGCGGCAATTACGCCCTCGCGGCCGCGCGCGCGCTGGCCGACGGCTCGCTCGATGCGGAAGCCATCGTCCGCAAGTCGCTCGATATCGCAGCCGATATCTGCGTCTACACCAATCGCAACGTCACCGTCGAAACCATAAATGCGGCATGATCCCGGCCCGATCAGCTTTGTTCCGGTGGAGTCCAGCCATTATCCCTTGCTGCGGGCGTGGCTCGGTGAATCCCACATACAGGAATGGTGGGGTAACCCCGAAGAGGAGCTCGGCTTCATCCGCGACATGGCGGAAGGACGCGATTCGACCCGCCCCTTCCTGATTGCTGTGAAAGGCAGCCCGGTCGGCTATATCCAGTACTGGTTCATCGGCCATCATCAGAACGAGCAATGGATCAAGGACAACCCATGGCTTTTGGAATTTCCATCCGAGGCGGTAGGCGTCGACCTTTCGATCGGCTGTCCGAAACAGCTTTCTAAGGGTATCGGTTCTACAGCGCTGTCCACTTTCGTTTCCGTGCTGCGCGAGAAAGGCCATGCGACCATCATCATTGATCCTGATCGAAGCAACGAGCGGGCCGTTAGAGCTTACACAAAGGCTGGCTTCCGTCCCGTACCCCATCTGGAAGGACGCACTGGCGAAGTTCTGATCATGCAACACGATCCCAACGCGAACGAGACAATATGAACGACTTCTCTCCCCGCGAAATCGTCTCCGAGCTTGACCGTTTCATCATCGGTCAGAGCGACGCCAAGCGCGCGGTCGCAATCGCGCTGCGCAACCGCTGGCGGCGATTGCAGCTTGACGAGAAGCTGCGCGAGGAGGTGCTGCCGAAGAACATCCTGATGATCGGCCCCACCGGCGTCGGCAAGACCGAGATTTCGCGCCGCTTGGCCAAGCTGGCCGGCGCGCCTTTCATCAAGGTGGAAGCAACCAAATTCACCGAGGTCGGCTATGTCGGCCGCGACGTCGAGCAGATCGTGCGCGATCTGGTGGAAGTCGCCATCGCGCAAACCCGCGAAAGAAAACGCAAGGACGTGCAGGCGCGCGCGGAACTCGCCGCCGAGGAGCGCGTGATCAACGCATTGGTCGGTGAAGGTTCCAGCGCGGCCACCAAGGAATCCTTCCGCAAAAAGCTGCGCGCAGGTGAGCTCAACGACAAGGAAATCGAGGTCGAAGTGCAGTCCGGTGGCGGCGGCGGCATGCCGCTCTTCGACATTCCCGGAATGCCGGGCGCGCAGATGGGCGCCATCTCGATCGGCGATATCTTTGGCAAGCTTGGCGGACGCTCTAAGACCCGCCGGGTGACCGTCGCCGAGTCGCATGAAATCCTCATCAACGAGGAATCCGACAAGCTTCTCGATCAGGAAATGCTGGTGCAGGACGCCATCAGGGCGGTCGAGAATAACGGCATCGTGTTCCTGGATGAGCTCGACAAGATCTGCGCGCGCGAAGGGCGGATGGGCGGCGACGTGTCGCGCGAAGGCGTGCAGCGTGACCTGTTGCCGCTGATCGAAGGCACCACCGTCTCGACCAAGCACGGTCCGGTGAAAACCGATCATATTCTTTTCATCGCATCGGGCGCGTTCCACATCTCCAAGCCGTCGGATCTTCTGCCGGAACTGCAAGGCCGTTTGCCAATCCGCGTCGAATTGCGCGCGCTCACCCGCGAGGATTTCCGCCGCATCCTGACCGACACGGAGGCCTCGCTCATCAAGCAATATATCGCGCTGATGAAGACGGAAGGTGTCACGCTCGATTTCACCGACGACGCCATCGACGCCATCGCCGACATCGCGGTCGCCGTGAATGCGAGCGTGGAAAATATCGGCGCGCGCCGTCTGCAGACAGTCATGGAGCGGGTGCTGGACGACATTTCCTTTACCGCCACCGATCGCACCGGCGAGACGCTGAAGATCGACGGCGATTATGTGCGCAAGTCGATCGGCGATCTGGCCAAGAATGCCGACCTGAGCCGGTTCATTCTCTGAGCCGGTTGCGTTTATTACCAGGAAATCGCTGCTTCACCTGAACGGCGCTTCGCCGCTCGCATCATTTGGCGCCCTGTCTCGCAAGAAGGGTTGACAGAAACCGCCTCCTCCATTTGTTATGTTATAACGTATCATATCGGGGGCGATGATGAACTCGAGTAAACAAAAATACCTCACGGCAACAGCTATCACACTGATCTCGCTAGGCTTTCTTCAGACTGATCCAGTCACCGCACAAACCCGGCTTCCGGAAATTGTAGTCACGGCCCCCAGCCCGATTCTCTCCGGCCGCTCGCCCGGCGAGATCGCCGGATTAGCGACCGGGATTCTTCCGGTTGTTGAAAACGTCTTCGCTCCGGTCACCGTGATTACCGGTCAGGACATCCTGGGCACGCCAGCCGGCACGCTGGGCGACACCATGTTCAGCAGGCCGGGCCTCACCTCATCCACCTTCGCGCCCGGCGCCAGCCGGCCAGTGATCCGCGGCCTCGATAATTTCCGTGTTCGCATTCAGGAAAACGGCATCGGCGCTCACGATCTCTCCGCCCTGGGTGAGGATCACGGCGTGCCGATCGACCCGCTGACAGCCGACCGGATCGAAGTCATCCGCGGCCCCGCCACCTTGCGTTGGGGCTCGCAGGCCATCGGCGGGGTGGTAAGCGCGGAGAACAACCGCATTCCGACCAGACGGATTGAAAACGGGTTCAACGCCCGCTTCCAAGGCGCGGCGACGAGCGTCGACAACAGCTACGAAAGCGCGGGCGCGATCGAAGCCGGCGGACAGAACGTCGCCATTCATGTCGATGCCTTCGACCGCCGCAGCGAAGACTACAAGATCCCGAACGGACAGAAGCAAGCCAACAGCTGGATGAACGCGCGCGGACATTCGCTCGGCGGCTCTTTCGTGTTCGACAACGGATTCGTCGGCGCCTCGGTGTCGCGCTATCAGAGCCGCTACGGTATTCCCGGCGAGGAAGCCGTGGAGCATCAATCGAGCATCGATCTCGATCAGACCAAGTTCAATGCGCGTGGTGAATATCGTCCGGAGACCGGCATCATCTCCGCGGTACGTTTCTGGTTCGGCGCCACCAGCTATCAGCACGACGAACTGGGCAGCGAGGACGGCGTCACCGGAATTCTGTCCACGTTCAAGAACAGGCAGCAGGAAGGCCGCATCGAACTGGAGCATGCGCAGATCGGTCCGTGGACCGGCGCGCTCGGATTCCAGTACGGCAACCAGCGCGTTTCTTCGAGCGGCGAGGCCGAAGAATTCCTGTTGCCGGCGCATGCCCGAAATGTCGCCGCGTATCTGTTCGAGGAATTGCAGATCAATCCGACTTTGAAATTCCAGGCTGCGGGCCGGATCGAACGGGCGACGGTCGACGGCACCGCCGGTCTTTTCACGTCAGACTTTCTGCCGGTCGTACCCGGTTTCGAGGAACCCATTCTCGAGGCCCGCAAGCGGTCGTTCCTTCCGGGCAGCGCCAGCGCCGGTTTGATCCAGCAGCTCCCATGGGACATCGAAGCAAGCCTGACAGCGCAATATGTCGAACGCGCGCCGACGGCGCCCGAATTGTTCGCCAAAGGCGCGCATCACGCGTCTGAGACGTTCGAAATCGGCAATCCCGATCTGAACAAGGAAAAAGCGGCAACGGTGGAGATCGGATTGCGGCGTGCGCAAGGTCCGCTTCGTTTCGAAGCGGCCACCTACTACACGAAATACAAGGGCTTCATCTACAAGAATTTCACCGGCAATACCTGCGGCCACGACTTTGAAGACTGTATCGCAGGCGATGGCGAGGAACTCGACCAGATCGTCTATTCCCAGCGCGATGCGACGTTCAAGGGGGTCGAGGTCGCGTCACAGTTCGACTTGATTCCGGTTGCCGGAGGGATTTTCGGCATCGAGGGTCAATACGACATCGTCGATGCGCGGTTCAGCGACGGCAGCTATGTGCCGCGCATTCCGCCACAGCGTCTGGGCGGCGGAGTTTTCTGGCGGCACGACAACTGGTTTGCACGCGTGAACCTGCTGCATGCGTATGCGCAGAACAAGGTGGCGGAAAATGAAACACCGACCGGCGGCTATGACCTGCTCAATGCGGAGATCAGTTACCGGCAACAGCTCAAAGCATCCGACTTCGGTGCGAAGGAAGTGATCTGGGGCGTTGCCGGGAGAAATCTGCTGAACGACGACATTCGCAATCACGTTGCTTTCCGCAAGGACGAAATCCTGCAGCCGGGCCGCAACTTCAAGCTGTTTGCCAAAGTGCGGTTTTGATTGACGGCAGACATGCCGCGAATTCCGCCCTCTCTCCATTTGGCGAGAGGGCGGAGCAAGCGGGCTACCAGTCAAAGCCATAGCTCGAACTGCTTTCGCTCGCCTTCTCTTCTGATCAGCCCCGCAATTTTCGCAACCGCACATACAGCGCGCCTTCACCGCCATGGGCGAGCGCGGCCTCATCAAAACCCACGACGTAATCGCGGAAATCCGGCAGGGCGAGCCAGAGCGGCACCTGCCGCCGCAGCACGCCATGCTCGCGGTACATGTCACCGCGCGCCCCGGACGTTCCCTTGCCGGTAATCACCAGCACCAGCTTGCAGCCCTTGTTCTGCGAGGCGCGCAGGAAACGGAGCAAGGCGGCATGCGCCTCATGCTGGGTATGGCCATGCAGATCGATGCGACCGTCGATCTCACGCTTCCCTCGCGCAATGCTTTGCTTGGTCCGGCGATCGATGGTCGCCAGCAGCGGCGGCGGCGCCTTCGCCGGTTGCGGCGTGACCGTCACCGGAGGGGCAACCTTACGAATTGGCCGTGCTGCCGGTTTCTCGATTTCGGCCTCGGGCTCAGATTTCGGCCGGCGCTTGCGCAGAGGTTTCACCGAACGTGTGACGGTCTCCCACAGCGCATGTTCATCCTGGGAAAGCCGCCGCCCTTTTCGGCCCCCATGTCCGTTCATGATCGTTTGTCCATAACTGCCGGTTTATGAACCGGGCTTTCCGTCGCTGCCCTTCCCCGGCTTGGATTTGGGAAGCGGTACCGCAGCATTGACCGATCCGGTAGCCGGAGTGGTCCCGCGGCGAGAGGTTTTTGCTGCACTGCCTGCGACATCATCTGCAGCCTGTTTTGCCATTTTTGCCGACGCCTCGTCCGCCGGCTTGGGCAATGGCAGCGGCACCGAGCGGACAGTATTCGCAGGATCGAGTTCGTTGGGCACCAGCATTACGAAATGTCCGTGATGCTTGAAGCGGCCGGCGGCTCGCGCCGCCTCTTCGCCGGCACCCAGATAGATATCGGCACGGGCAGGTCCGACAATCGCGCCGCCGGTGTCCTGCGCGATCATCAGCCGCGCAAACCGCGTATCCGGTTTTTCGGACTGGATCGGCAGCGTCACATCGATGAAGACCGGCATGCCGTAGGTGTGCAGCCTGCGATCCACCGCGATGGAGCGCGACGCAGTCAGCGGCAGGCCTTGCGCACCGATCGCCTCTTCGTATTCCGACAGATCCGTCTCGCGGAAGAAAACATAGGACTTGTTCTCCCGCCGCAGTTTCTTGCCTTCCTCCGGATTCGCTTCCATGTATTCGCGAATCTTCTGCATCGAGATCTCGTCTTTCGAGACGATGTTCCGCTCAATCAGAAACCTGCCAATGGCCGTGTAGGCG
>JAEWCJ010000040.1 GCA_023390695.1 Pseudomonadota bacterium
CGGATCCTTCACGGCGGTTACCTTGATGGCGCCGCTGCCGACGTTGATGGTGTCGCCGTCCACCGTGACCTCGCCGGGGAACCGGCCATGCACGGAATCGAAGCGCAACAGATGCGCGTTGGTCTCGACCGGGCCGAGATCGTTGATCGCCACGACTTCGATGTCCTTGCGGCCGCTCTCGGCGATGGCACGCAGGACATTGCGGCCGATGCGGCCGAACCCGTTGATGGCGACGCGAACTGTCATATCGGAAACTCCCGGCTGGCGGTGGCTTTGGAGGCGAAATTTGGCTTGGATATAGCGGTTTTCGCCTGCAACTCAATCGCTAAGGGGCAATTTGGGCGGCAAGCGGTGGCTTCGAGCCGCTAGCGGTAAAGGGCCGCCACGCCGGCCGTTGTAGCCGGCCGCCGTGACGGCAGATGAACAGGATGCGGGCCGCCGGGCGGCTCGCGGGCGGTCAGGACTGACGCAGCTTCGCCAGCGCCGCGGCGGCAATGGTGTCCGGGGTGATGCCGAAGTTCTTGTACAGATCCTTGTACGGCGCGCTGGCGCCGAAGCCGGTCATGCCGATGAAGATACCGTCGGAGCCGATGATCTCGTCCCAGCCCTGGCGGATGCCGGCTTCGACGCCGACCTTCACTCTGGCATCGCCGATGATGGCGCGGCGCTTCTCGGCGGGGGCCTCGCGCAGCAATTCGAAGCAGGGCACGGACACGACCCGCGCCGCGACGCCTTGCTCGGCGATCAGCCGGGCGGCCTCGACGGCAATGGCGACTTCCGAGCCCGATGCGAAGATGGAGATGTCGGCGGCGCCCTCCGGTCCGGCAATTTCATAAGCACCGGTGGCGCAGATGTTGTCGGTGTCGAGCCGGTTGCGCAGTTGCGGCAGATTCTGGCGGGTAAGCGCCAGCACGCTCGGGCGGTCTTTCGCCTGCAGCGCCAGTTGCCAGCATTCCAGCGTTTCGACCACGTCGCAGGGGCGGAAGACCAGCAGGTTCGGGATCGCGCGCAACGCCGCCATGTGCTCGACCGGCTGGTGCGTCGGGCCGTCTTCGCCGAGGCCGATGGAATCGTGCGTCAGCACATGGATGACGCGTTCGCCCATCAGCGCCGCGAGACGGATCGCCGGGCGGCTGTAATCGGAGAAGACGAGGAAGGTGCCGGAATAGGGGATGATGCCGCCATGCAGCGTCATGCCGTTCATCGCCGCTGCCATGCCGTGTTCGCGGATGCCGTAATGGATGAAGCGGCCGGAATAATCCGCTGCCGACATCGCAACCATGGATTTGGTGCGGGTGTTGTTGGAGCCGGTCAGGTCGGCGGAGCCGCCCACCATTTCGGGCACGGCTTCGGCGAGGCTTTCCAGTGCGAATTCGGAGGCGGAGCGGGTTGCGATCTCTTTCGGATTTTTCGCCAGCGTCTCCTTCACCGAAAGCACGGCGGCGGAGAGCTTGTCCTGCGGCAACACGCCTTTCATGCGCCGCTCGAATTCGCTGCGCTGGCCGGCCGGCAGCGAGGCCAGCTTCTTCTCCCAGGCGGCGCGGGTCTCTTGCGAGCGCTGGCCGGCCTTTGTCCACAATGCGCGGATGTCGCCCGGGATTTCAAAGGCCGGATAGTCCCAGCCGAGTTGCTTGCGCGTGGCGGCGATTTCTTCTGCGCCGAGCGGCGAACCATGCACCTTGGAGGTGCCGGCATGCTTCGGCGAACCGAACCCGATCGTGGTCTTGCAGGCGATCAGCGAGGGACGATCGGTTTTCTGCGCACGCTCAAGCGCGGCGGCGATCGCGTCCGGATCGTGGCCGTCGATGCGTTCGGCGCGCCAGCCGGCGGCTTCGAAACGCTTTATCTGATCGACGGAGTCCGCCAGCGAGAGCTTGCCGTCGATGGTGATGCCGTTGTCGTCAAACAGCACGGTCAGCTTGTTCAGCTTCAGATGGCCGGCCAGCGCGATGGCTTCCTGGCTGATGCCTTCCATCAGGTCGCCGTCGGAGGCGAGCACATACGTTTTGTGATCGACGATATCGCCGAAGACCGCCGCCAGATGGCGTTCCGCAATCGCCATGCCCACGGCATTGGCGATGCCCTGGCCGAGCGGGCCGGTGGTGGTTTCGACGCCCTCGGTGATGAAATTTTCCGGATGGCCCGGCGTCTTCGAACCAAGCTTGCGGAAATTCTTGATCTCGTCGAGCGTCACCTGCTTGTAGCCGAGCAGATGCAGCAGCGAATAGATCAGCATCGAGCCGTGACCGGCGGACAGCACGAAACGGTCGCGGTCCGGCCATTTCGGATTGGCGGGATCGAATTTCAGGAAGCGCGAGAACAGCACGGTGGCGATGTCGGCAGCGCCCATCGGCAAGCCTGGATGGCCCGATTTGGCTTGCTCGACGGCATCCATTGAGAGCGCGCGAATGGCGTTCGCCATACGGTCGTGATCAGCGCGTGACATTGGCGGAAATATCCGTTTGTGCGACGGCTGGCGCCGTCGAAGGTATTGTGTTCATTGTGGATAAGCCGGTCGTTGGGCGGGACATAACACGCAGGCGCGGCGAGTCCAACGCATTGCCGCGGCGCGTTTCGTTCCTTTGCACAGATCAGGCCGCAGATCTGGCGAGAAAATGGGGACGGGTGCGCAGCAAGCGTTGACGCCGTTGAACCAGCAAATTAGGCTTTTCTGGTTAAGGCCTTGCCG
>JAEWCJ010000141.1 GCA_023390695.1 Pseudomonadota bacterium
GATTTGAATTGGTCGCGCCGTCGTCACGGGACACGGCGCGGCCGGTATCATAAGGTGCGGCTCTGGCGTTGGGGTATTAGGGCCGGCGCAGGTCTTGGCATGAGACACGGGCTGATCATTCTCTTGGCGCTGCTTGCCGTGAACGTCCATGCGGCAGCGCATGAACTGTTTCCAGCGGAGAAGTTGAAGACCAATCAATTCGACTATGAGTATGTCGAGCCCGAAAATCCGGCGCATCGGCCGCTCTATGAAGAACTGAAAAAAGTGCAGATTCTGGAGAAATTCCAGGAATTCCTGTCGCCGTTGCGATTTCCGATCAGGGTCACCCTGAAACTGCGCGGCTGTGACGGGGTGGTGAATGCCACCTTCTGGGACGACGCGATTCAGGTTTGTTACGAATATCTCGAGTGGGTGATGCGCCAGGCGCAGAAAGATGAGAAGATGGGACTCACGCCACGAGACGCACTGATCGGTCCGACGGTGGATGTCTTCCTGCACGAAGCGGGACACGCGGTGCTGGAAGTTCTGGAAATCCCTTTCTTCGGGCGTGAGGAGGATTCCGCGGATTATTTCGCGACATATGTTCTCTTGCAGTTTGCAAAAGACGATGCGCGCCGCCTGATTCTGGGAGCATCGTTCCTGACTGGAAGGGAAGCATTGGAGGAGCAGGGGAAGGCGCCCGAATTGCGCCTGATGGCCGACACACACGGGCTGCCGGCACAGCGCTTCTATAACCGGCTCTGCATGGCCTATGGCTTCGATCAGGAGCTCTTTGGGGATGCCGTAACGTCAGGATATTTGCCGCAAAGCCGTGCGAAAAATTGCCGTTATGAATACAAGACCAATGAATATGCGTTCAAGACGCTGATCTCGCCTTATATCGACCAGGAGCTGATGGAGAAGGTGAGGTCGAAGCAATGGTTCCAGTTTGAGTCGTCGTCCGCCGTCGAACTTGGAAGCAGGAAATGAGGTTTCTGGTGCCAGGTGGCTGTAGATGCCGCAAAGCCATGCATGAGTACGGAGCGGCAGATGGCGGACCGGCTTCTCGCTCAGATGCATCTGAGCACTGCATCAGAAAGGCGCTGGCGGACGAGCTGGGAATGGTCATTCTACTCTGGACGATTGTCAAACCTACCGTGACGAAATGCTTGATGCCGTAGCAGAATGGCTCCTTGGCATTACGACAGCGATCCCCGCTCTGTTCGTGGCCGAGCAGTCAGCGCATTTCATGCTGTTCAGGGTCTTGGCCATCTTGATCTTGCTTGCAGCTATCGTCTACCTGATCGCTATGCAACCGTTCAGGTCGCTTCTGTCGCAACTGGCAGGTTATCTGCGCCGTCTGTTGAATATTGGGTAGCGCCGTTACGTTAGCTATCGCCCAGTACTCAGGGTACGGCTTCAGAACTCAAAGAGCAAAGGACGTTTCACCGTAAGCGAGAGAATCATATTGTAGCGCCGCCAAGTCCAAAGCGGACTTGCTGGCGAATAGGATGTAGTTCCTTGTAGATGCCGAATAGGCACGGGATGAGGGTATCGGCGTCGAGGGTCCACTGCGGCTCGTACTTCAGTTCGTCATATACTCGTTTGCAATCTCGCCGATCAGTGCACGAGCATTCTCGTCACGGACGTTCCACCGCTCCATCATGATCAAGAACGTCTTGACGGCCTAAGGGGGCACTCGCTCGCGCTCGTTTGTCGTCGCAAAGTCGATCGGCGATGGGGTCTCGTCAATAATCAAGCGCTAGGGCTTATGGTCCAGGCCACAGGCTTCACGATGGCTCATTGATATCATCAGAAGCATCCTTATGCCGCGGTGATGCGGGCGGCAAGGTCCGGTGCAGTCTTCCGGTCAATGAGCGTCTGCAAGCTGCCTCAGCCGGGGAGCGGGATGCGATCGCAATTCGGCGGCCAGCGTTGGACGAAGCGGGGCCGGGCAATTCTCGATCGACATCTGCACCCACGCGACAGCGTCTTCAATCCGGCCGGCGTCGAACAGCAAAAGGCCGTATCTGAACTGGCCCCGGAAATCGCCGCCTTCAGCCGAACGGCGATACCACCGGGTCGCCTCGGCAAAATCGCGGACGCAGCCGATGCCGTGCTCGTGACATTGTCCGACCATATGGAATGATTTGACGAGATTCTGCTGCGCGGCCTTGTTGAAGAGCTGGAATGCCGCATTCGGATCCCGTGCGGTCCCCAGCCCCTCCATCATCAGGCAGGCCAGATTGAATTGCGCCCAATCGTGACCTTGCGCCGCCGCGTCCCGATAGCAAGCGGCCGCTTTCGCGAGATCGATGGGCACGCCCCAGCCCCGTTCGTAACAACGGCCGAGCATGTTGACGGCATCGGGCCGCCGGCTTTTGGCTGCAATCTCAAACCAGCGAAACGCCGCGTCGTGATCCGCCCGTTCGGCATAGCCGTCGAGCAGCATCTGCGCCCAGTAGAGCTGGGCATCGATGTTGCCATAGACGGCTGCTGCATAGACCACGCGCGCCGCCTTCTCCGGACTTTCGCTGAGCGCCATCCGCCATTCGTCGTCGGTCAGTCCGCGGAGGTCGCTATAATAGAGTGGAGCCGGTCGCGCCTGCCTTGTCCGGATTCGCAGAAGGCGCCTGATGAAAACGCGCAACCGGGAATACAGGCCGCGATCAAGCCCGGCGCCGCTTTCGCAAGAAGAATCCATGGATGATTTCAACGCACCAACATTCGTTTGTGTTGGACGCGATCCACAGCAATGCGTCAAGTCATTGGCAAATTGCGATGTGCGACGTTAGGTAGCATCGCTTCGCAAGCGCCGCCGCGGAAGACGCCGCATCACGCGCGTTTCGATAACTCACTCAGACTCGATGCAAAACGCCTGCGTTTGTATTTCTTCTAAATGAGTTCTGCGATCGCTCGTTTCAGTTTCGAGCGATTCCACAACACAGCGATTGAACTTCCCGTCTTCTTAACGATTCATCGTCGCCGTGAATGAGGACGGGGACCACGGGTAATGACGAAGAATCTTGAGACGGCGTTTCGCTCAACCATTTCGCACGCAGCTTTGTCGGCGGGTGTTGCGCTGTCATGGACGGCCATGTCGTCTGATGCGGCTGTGGCCCAGCAGCCGACCAATCCGCCCGGCTCCGGCGGCGGCCGCAATATTCAACTGGACCGGATCGACGTCGAAGGTCAGTCGGGCGGCGGCGTCGACGACGGAGCCTTCAATGTGCCGGTGGCGTCGTCTCCCAAGATGACCGCGCCGCTTCTCGATACCCCGCAGACCGTCACCGTCATTCCCCGCGCCGTGTTCCAGGAGCAGGGCGCGCGCAATCTGACCGAGGTCCTGAGAAACACGCCGGGCATCAGTTTTGATGCGGGCGAAAACGGCTTCTCCACTTCGGCCGCGAATTTCAAGCTGCGCGGCTTCGACAGCTCCGGCAACATCTTCATCGACAATGCGCGCGATTCCGGCAGCTACACGCGCGACACCTTCAATATCGAGCGCGTCGAGGTGTTCAAGGGCGCCGCCGCCGATAACGGCCGTGGCGGTGCGGGTGGCTATGTCAACATGGTGACGAAGACGCCGACCCTACAGAACTTCATTGGCGGCGACGTCGGCTACGGCTGGGACCAGTACAAATCCGAAGCGCGCAAGCGTGCCACGGTCGATCTCAACTACGTTATCGCGCCGAATACCGCTTTCCGCTTCAACGGCCTTCTTGAGGACAGCGGCGTGGCCGGCCGGGATGTCGCGGAAATGAATCCGCGCGGCTTCGCGCCGTCATTGGCTTTCGGTCTCGGAACCGATTTCAGGTCGATCTTCGCGTATGAGCACGTGAAGCGGAAGGATCTGCCGGACTGGGGTGTTCCTGGCCAGACCATTCCTGGTACTTATCTCTATAAGTCGCTGACTGCCGGCGCTTCGCGGGACGCATTTTATGGCTTGCGTTCGGATTTCGACGACACCACCGCCAATACGTTCTTGGCCCGTTTCGAATATGATTTCTCCAAGAGCACGACTCTGAGCAATCAGACGCGCTGGGCGCGGGTGGATCGGCAGGCGCGCTTCACGCTTCCCAATCCTCCGACGAATGCCGCAGGAGAAAGCTGGGGCAATACAATGGCTGATCTCACGGCCATGCCGACGCAAACTCAATATTATGACCGGTTGAATACCAGTCTGACCAATCAGACCAACCTCGCCACCGAGTTCTTTACCGGTGCGTTCAAGCACAGGGTGTCGATGGGACTGGAATTCACCCGCGAAGAATCTGAAGCGGGTGAGTTCGGCACCAGCAATGCCGGCAACACCGACCTTTTCAATCCCAACCCGGATCGCCAGCAAGCGGGATGGAATCCATGGTTCTTGCAGGGAAGCAACAGCGGCAAGGTCAACACGGTCGCCGCCTATCTTTATGACACGATCGAACTGAACCGGCACTGGGAGATCACCGGCGGCCTGCGTGCGGAACGCTACAAGGTCGAACTGGGGAGCAATCCTGCGGG
>JAEWCJ010000148.1 GCA_023390695.1 Pseudomonadota bacterium
GCCCGGCACCATGCCGGCCTCTGACGCGCTCCGGAGCACCCCGACCATGTTCATCCAGACGGAAGCCACCCCCAACCCGGCAACCCTGAAATTCCTGCCCGGCCGCGCCGTTCTGGACCATGGCACGCTCGACATGACCGACCGCGAGCAGGCCGCCAAATCGCCACTGGCCGAGCGGCTGTTCGCCGTCGACAAGGTGTCGGGGGTGTTTTTCGGCTCCGACTTCATCACCGTCACCAAGACGGACGGCGACTGGCAGCAGTTGAAGCCGCTGATTCTCGGCGCGATCATGGAGCACTACATGTCCGGTGCGCCGATCCTGAAAGACGGCGCCAGCTCCGCCGAAACCGGCGATGACGAGTTTTTCGATCCGGCCGACGCCGAGACCGTGAGCACCATCAAGGAACTGATCGAGACCCGGGTGCGGCCGGCGGTCGCCAATGATGGCGGCGACATCACCTTCCGCGGCTTCAAGGATGGCGTCGTCGTTCTGTCAATGAAGGGCGCCTGCTCCGGCTGCCCCTCCTCCACCGCGACCCTGCGGCATGGCATCCAGAACCTGCTGCGCCATTTCGTGCCGGATGTGACCGAAGTCCGGCCGATGTGAGCCGCGGCCACGTAGCGGCCACGTAACTGGGCATGAGCGACGTTTTCCGGTTCATCATCGCTCCGGCCTGAATTAGTCTGGCGGGGCCTTTTCAGGTTCCGTCACCCTTCGTTCGGCTCATCTCGACATGCGCGTGCTTGCTATCGACACGGCTCTCGAAGCCTGTTCCGCCGCCGTGCTCGACACCGAGCAGGCCACGATCCTGGCGAGCGAAACCCAGATCATGGTGCGAGGGCATGCGGAAGCCCTGATGCCGCTGATCGCCGCGGTCATGGCGCAGGCCGCGCTGAGCTTCGGCGACCTCGACCGCATCGCCGTCACCACCGGACCAGGCAGCTTTACCGGCTTGCGCGTCGGCATCGCAGCCGCACGCGGCTTCGGGCTCGCCGCATCGAAGCCGGTCGTCGGCGTGACCACGCTGGCCGCGCTGGCCGCGCCTTATATCGCGGCCGATAGCAGCCTGCCGATCGCGGCGGCGATCGATGCGCGGCACAACCATGTCTATCTGCAGCTTTTCGGCTCCGGCGGCACGATCCTGATCCCGCCGCGTGTCGCCCCCGTGCGCGAAGCCGCGCATGCGGCTGCCGCTGCGTCGGCCCGGCTCGTCGGATCGGGCGCCGGCATGCTCGCGGGCGAATGGAACGGCGACGGACAGCCGCCACTTGTCGATGAACGGCGTGCTTGCGACATCGACTGGGTGGCGCGGCTCGGCTCCGCGGCCGACATGGAACAATCGGCGCCAAAGCCGCTCTATCTGCGCGCCCCGGATGCGCAACCACAGAGCGCGGCACACTTGCCCCGGCGATGAAGGCCATTCTCGATCTGGTGTTCGGCGCCTCCGAACCGGCTTACGCGGACGCAACGGCGGCCGACGCCCCCGCCATCGCGGCATTGCACGCCGCCTCCTTCCACCGCGGATGGAGCGAAGATGAAATCGAGCGGCTGCTGCTGGATCGCAGCATCCTGACCCATCGGGCGACGATCCGCCGGAAACTGGCTGGCTTCATAATGTCGCGCATTGTCGACAGCGAGGCGGAAATCCTCAGCATCGCCGTCCGATCGGAGCAGCAGGGACGGGGCGTGGCGCGCAACCTCTTGCGGCTGCATCTGGGACGCCTCGCCGGCCGGGGCGTCAGAACGGTGTTTCTTGAAGTCGACGAAAACAACGCGCCCGCCCGCGGGCTCTATCAGCGAATGGGATTCTTTGAGGTTGGCTGCAGACCGGGCTATTACCCTGACGGACCGTCCGGGCCAGCCAACGCCCTCACATTGCGGCGGGATTTCGCCTGACGGCTGTCCGATGGACGGCATTGCGCCGCCCCCATATGATAACTGCCGTACGACTGGAGCTATGCGTGGCTAAGCCTAAGAATACCATCGAAGCGCGCTGTATCGAAAAAGGCATGCGAATGACCGAACAGCGGCGGACGATTGCGCATGTGCTCAATGATTCCGACGATCATCCGGATGTGGAAGAGCTGTATCAGCGCTGCGTCAAGCTCGATAACCGCATCTCGATCTCCACGGTCTATCGAACGGTAAAATTGTTCGAAGACGCCGGCATCATCGAGCGGCACGATTTCCGCGAAGGGCGCGCCCGTTTCGAGCAGATTCCGGAATCGCATCACGACCATCTGATCAATCTGCGGACCGGGGAAGTGCTCGAATTTCAGTCCGAAGAGATTGAAAAGCTGCAGGCCGAAGTTGCCCGCAGGCTCGGCTACCGGCTGATCGACCACCGGCTGGAGCTTTACGCGGTGCCGCTCAAGGACGACGAAGCGCACTGATGTTGCGGCTGGGCTTCGTCATCGGCGTCTTCGCCAGCGGCGCCGCCAGCCTGGTCTCGATACAGGGAGGTCTGCGTGCGCTTGGGCTGCCGGAGCAGCCGCGCATATCCATGTTCTTCTACCGCGTCCTGCGGCGGTTGTTGCGGCTGCGCGTCCGCGTGATCGGAGCGCCGGTCACCGGGCAGCCGGTGATTTTCGTCGCGAATCATATTTCATGGGTCGACATCGCGGCGATCGGATCGAGCATTCCGGCGCATTTCGTCGCCAAGCGCGAGGTCCGCGACTGGCCGCTGATCGGTCTCACCGCCGAACTGACCGGCACCGTCTTTGTCGACCGCTCGCGCCGGCGGCAGACCGCGAACGTGAATGCGGAGATCGCCAAACGCCTGGCCAGGGGCAATCCGGTGGTCCTTTTTGCCGAAGGCACCTCCAGCGACGGCAACCGGGTGCTGCCGTTTCGCTCCGCCCTGGTGGGAGCGGCGGGCGACCTGCTGGCCTCCGGGCCAGCGCATCGGGAGGTCATGCTGCAGCCGCTGTCGATCAGCTACACGCATGTCAACGGCCTGCCGATGGGCCGTCAGCACCGCCCGCTGGTGGCATGGTACGGCGACACCGACTTTCTCCCCCATCTCCGGGATTACGTGCGGCAGGGCGCGGTCGACGCCGTCATCACCTTCGGGGAGCCGGTATCCTTCAGCGGAACCGATCGAAAAACGGCGGCAAAATCCATTGAAAGCACGGTGCGGCGGCTTACATCCGCGTCGTTGCGCGCAGGTCCGCCTAGGAATTGGGCTGACGCCGGCATTCCTTTTGGCCCCGAAAAACGCTATGAGGGGCGGATCGCGGCCGGTGCCGCGGGTACAGGCGGGATGACTGAATTACCAGGATACCGGGGCCGAAAGGCCAATCTTTTGAAGCACCTGGTGTCCAACCAGCCTAGCCGAATGGCATGACCAAACCCCGAAAGCTCTTCGTCAAGTCTTACGGCTGCCAGATGAACGTCTACGACTCGCGTCGGATGGCAGACACCTTGGCACCGGAGGGATTCGCGGAAACCGACCGGATCGAGGACGCCGATCTGGTGATTCTCAACACCTGCCATATCCGCAAAAAGGCGGCCGAAAAGGTCTATTCGGAATTGGGGCGCATCCGTCAGTTGAAGTCGGAGGCGGCCACCGGCGGGCGCGACATCACAATTGCGGTGGCCGGCTGCGTCGCCCAGGCGGAAGGCGAGGAGATCCTGCGCCGCGCTCCGGTGGTGGACCTGGTGGTCGGCCCGCAAAGCTATCACCGCCTGCCCGAACTTCTCGCGACCGCAAAGCGCAGCGGCAAAGCGATCGACACCGATTTTCCGGTCGAGGACAAATTCGACTTCCTCAAACGCCCCTCCCGGCAGGCCATCCGCGCGCGCGGCGTCAGCGCCTTCGTCACCGTGCAGGAAGGTTGCGACAAGTTCTGCACCTTCTGCGTTGTGCCCTATACCCGCGGCGCCGAAATCTCCCGCCCGGTTGACAAGATTGTCGCCGAGGCAACGCACCTCGCCGAAGCCGGCGTGCGCGAAATCTCCCTCATCGGCCAGAACGTGAATGCCTTCCATGGCGAAGGTCCCGACGGCACCGACTGGACGCTGGCGCAATTGCTGTATCGCATCGCCGAGATTCCCGGCGTTGTGCGGCTGCGCTACACGACGAGCCATCCCTGCGATGTCGACGACAGCCTGATCGCGGTGCATCGCGATTTGCCGCAACTGATGCCGCAACTGCATCTGCCCGTGCAATCAGGCTCGGATCGCATTCTGGCGGCGATGAATCGTCGTCATACCCGCGACGATTATCTGCGGGTTATCGACAAGCTGCGCGCGGCGCAGCCGGCGATGGCATTCACATCGGATTTCATCGTCGGTTTCCCGGGCGAGACCGACGAGGATTTCCGTCAGACGATGCAGCTCATTGAAGCGGTGGGCTTCAACGGTTCGTTCTCGTTCAAATATTCGCCGCGGCCGGGCACTCCCGCCGCCGAAATGGACGCGCAGATTCCGGACGACGTCATGTCGGCGCGATTGCAGGAATTGCAGGCGCTGGTCGAGCATCAGCTCAGGACGTTCAACACAGAGAGCATCGGCAAGACATTCGACGTGCTGTTCGAGAAGGCCGGGCGCCATCCGGGCCAGATCGTCGGCCGTTCGCCCTATCTGCAGCCTGTGCATGTCACAGGCCCGACAGATCTGATCGGCAGAGTCGCCCAGGTGGATGTCACGGATCTGACCGCTTACAGCCTGCATGGAACGTTAAGCGGCGACGGCAATTCCGAACCGGGGCAGCATCACGCTCTTAAGATGGCGGAGGCCTGACGCATTGCGCAGCTTCAAACCGAATAACGGCTCGCTCACGCCGGCGCCCTCGTCGGACGGCCCGATGACGCGAACGGTTCTGGCTTTCGACGACAATCGACTAGCGTCGATGCTGTTCGGACAATACGGGCAGAACCTCGCCATGATCGAGCGCAAGCTCGGTGTGGTCGTGGACTCGCGCGGCAACCACGTCACGATTGAAGGGACGCGCGACGCCTGCGATCAGGCGCGCAAGGTGCTCGAGACTCTGTACGAGCAGATCAAGGCTGGCGGCGATCTGGTGACGGGCGACGTCGAAGGCGCGATCCGGCATGCGCTCGCGCAGGGCTCGCTGTTCGATTACGATCCCACCGTCGCACGGCCGCATTTCGAAGAGATCAATTTGCGGAAGCGCCCGGTGCGCGCGCGGACGGCGGGACAGGATGCCTATATCCGCGCACTGAAGCGCAATACGCTGGTCTTCGGCATCGGCCCCGCCGGAACCGGCAAGACCTGGCTGGCCGTCGCCCACGCAGTCTCGCTGTTCGAACGCAAGGAAGTCGACCGCATCATCCTCTCGCGTCCCGCGGTCGAGGCCGGCGAACGGCTCGGCTTTCTGCCTGGCGACATGCGCGAGAAGGTGGACCCCTATCTACGCCCCATCTATGACGCTCTCTTCGACCTCATGGACATGCGGATCGTCGAGCGCGCATTGCAGGACGGGGAAATCGAGATTGCTCCTCTGGCTTTCATGCGCGGCCGCACATTGAGCAACGCAGCAGTGATCCTCGACGAGGCCCAGAACACCACGTCGATGCAGATGAAGATGTTCCTGACCCGGCTGGGCGAGAACAGCCGGATGATCGTCACCGGCGATCCGAGCCAGGTCGATCTGCCGCCAGGGCAGACATCGGGGCTGACCGAAGCGACACGCTTGCTCGGGAATGTCGAGGGAATCGCGCAGGTCGCCTTCACCAACGAAGACGTTGTCCGGCACGAGCTCGTCGGCCGCATCGTCGCCGCCTATGACCGGGCCAGCGCCGAACGCCTGAAACGTGAATGACCGCGCTATCGTTGAACAACGTGCCGGCGGATATGCAGATGCTCACGCTTGATGTGATTGTGGAATCGCCGCTCTGGGACAAGAGCCCGGACGCGGAGGCGGTCATACGCAACGCCATAACGGCTGCGGCAAAGAACACCGCGCGGGAGCAGGCCGAGATCGCTATTCTGCTGACCGATGATTCGGCGATTCGCGAAATCAACCGCCAATGGCGCGATCAGGACAAGCCGACCAACGTCCTGTCCTTTCCCGCCGGTGCGGCCGGCGAGGAAAATAGTCATCTCGGGGATATTGTGATCGCCTATGAAACGCTGGCGAACGAAGCCGAGACCGAACACAAGCCGTTCGCACATCATCTCGCGCATCTGGCGATTCATGGCTATCTTCACCTTCTCGGGTATGATCACATGACCGAGGCCGAAGCCGCGCAGATGGAACAGTTGGAAACGACGTTACTCCAGCAACTCGGCATTCCCGATCCCTATGCCTATTCAGAGCCAGGGGTCTGACCGAACCGCCATGCCTGACAGCGACCCTTCCAGTAGCGCGACAGCGAACGATATTCCCGAACCGCGCAATCTTCCGGTCCCGATCCCGCAGGCCAGCAGCGTCGGACGGGAAAGCGGCGACAGCATCTTCAACCGCTGGATGCGCGTGCTGTTCGGCTGGCGCACCGGCTCCGTGCGTGCGGACCTCAAGGTCGTGCTGGAAGAAGCGGAGCAGACGGAAACCGGCTTCTCGCCGGAAGAGACCACCATGCTCAAGAATATTCTTGGGCTGCGCGAACGGCGCATATCCGACGTAATGGTGCCGCGCACCGACATCATCGCGGTTCACCAGGAAATCTCGATCGGCGAATTGGTCAAGGTCTTCGAGGGCGCCGGCCATTCGCGGCTGGTCGTTTTCACGGACACGCTCGACGATCCCGTCGGCATGGTTCACATCCGCGACCTGATCGCCTTTATCACCGCTCGCGCGACCGTGACCCCCGGCGCCGCCGGCAAGAGCACACGCAGAAAGCCGCTTGCACATGGCCTCGATCTGCGGGCCATCGATCTGTCCATGCCGTTGTCGGCGACCAAGATCATTCGCCAGCTTCTGTTCGTGCCGCCTTCGATGCCGGCGATGGATCTGCTCGCGAAGATGCAGGCGACGCGCATCCATCTCGCGCTGGTCGTCGACGAATACGGCGGGACCGATGGCATCGTCTCGATGGAGGACATCGTCGAGCAGATCGTCGG
>JAEWCJ010000192.1 GCA_023390695.1 Pseudomonadota bacterium
GTTCGAGATCGACGTGCCGCTCGCCGTCGATGTGCAGAAGCAGCGGCGGCTCGCCGTCCGGCTGACGAACTGGAAACTGTTTCCGGCGTCGTGATTATCGGATGTCGATGCGGGTCGTCGGCCCGAGCCGTGCCAGCAGACGCAGCAATTTGTTGCGCTCCAGTCCGACGCAACCAGCGGTCGGGGAAAAGCCGCGCCGCGCCAGATGAATGAAGACGGCGCTGCCGCGGCCGGCAATGCGCGGGCGATCGTTGTGGTCGATCTCAATGATGAGGTCGTAGAGATGATCCTCGCGCCAGAGCCGGTCGCCGGGCTCGTCCGGCCGCCGCGTCACCGGGCGGTTGTAGCGACGGTCGCGCGGATCTTCGCTCCAGGCATCCTGCGGACCGATGCGGCGGACGGGAAGGCCAGTCGCCGGCCGCGGCAGACGATCATACCGCCACCAGAGCCGCTTCAGGCGGAACACGCCGCGGGGCGTGCCGCCATCGCCCTCCCGCTTGTTAGCCTTGATCCCAGAACGCCCGAGCGCAACCGGAAGATGCGTGCTATCAAAACACATCCATCCCTGGGTCGGAAGACCGGGACGAGACCGGACGCGAATCAGGGATAAGGTCGGTCGGTGCATTTTTGCCTGAGGACTTCCGAAGGTGACTTGGTGTTGCCCTTTTTGCACTTAATGCCCTAATTCGCCGAGAAATAGTAAGCTGCCGTCTCGGGACCCGGACCATATGTCGAATATCCGCAAGATACTGATTGTCGATGACGATGCCGAACTGCGCGAGGCGCTGCTGGAGCAACTGCATCTGCATGAGGAATTCGAGGCGAGTGCGGTCGAGAACGGCGCCAAGGCCCTGCAGGTGGCGAAGGCCGGTCAGGTCGACCTGATCATCATGGATGTCGGGCTGCCTGATATGGACGGCCGGGAAACCGTGCGCATCTTGCGGAAAAACGGCTTCAAGGCGCCGGTCATCATGCTGACCGGGCACGATACCGATTCTGACACCATTCTCGGACTGGAATCGGGCGCCAACGACTATGTGGCCAAGCCGTTCCGCTTCGCCGTGCTGCTGGCGCGCATCCGCGCGCAACTGCGTCAGCACGAGGCCAGCGAGGACGCGGTCTTCACGATCGGACCCTATTCATTCCGTCCCAGCTCGAAACTGCTGATGACCCCGAAAGGCAGCAAGGTGCGGCTCACCGAGAAGGAAACCGCGATCCTGCGCTACCTTTATCGTGCAGGGCAGCAGCCGGTCTCGCGGGAAACGCTGCTGCAGGAAGTCTGGGGCTACAATTCAGGCGTGACGACGCATACGCTGGAAACGCATGTCTACCGCCTGCGGCAAAAGGTCGAACAGGACGCGGCGAATCCGTCGATCCTGGTGACCGATTCGGGCGGCTACAAGCTGGTGCCATAGCCGGCGCGAATGAGCAGCATCGAAGACGATATCTCCTTTCTCGAATCGGTCCCGCTCTTGCGGCTGGTCGGACGGGCGCCCTTGCGGATCATCGCAATGGGGGCGGACACGCAGATCATTCCCGAGGACAAGGTTCTGTTCGACGATCCCGACCTGGTCGATGCCGGCTATGTGGTCAAGCGGGGACGGTTCGGTTTGCGCGGCGCGCGCGAAAAGGATGAGGACTTCATCGCCGGTCCCGGCACCCTGCTCGGCGAACTGGCGCTGATCAGTGACAAGGCCGCGCCGAATCCGGTGACGGCGCTGGAAGCATCGACGGTGATGCGGGTTCCGCGCGCGCTGTTCGTCAAGATGCTGGACGCCTATCCGGAAGCGGCCCTGAACCTGCGCGATTATTTCGCGGCGCGGCTCGAGCGTTCGATGAGCGAGATCACAAAGGTCAAGGCTGCCTTCGCGGTGCCGGCGAAATCCCGCACCTGAGCGGAAACATCAGACGTCGAGTGTCGCGGTCACCGGCACATGGTCGGAGGGCTGCGTCCAGCCGCGGGCATCCTTGGTGATCTTGATGCCTTCGAGACGGTCCATCAGCGCCGGCGCCAGCCACATGTGATCGAGGCGGCGTCCCTTGTCGGCCGCCTTCCAGTCCGGCGAGCGATAGCTCCACCACGTGTAGAGCTTCTCCGGCTCCGGCACGAGCTCGCGCATGGCATCGACCCAGCCGCCTTTCTTGCGCGCGGTCTCCAGCTTCTCGCATTCGATCGGCGTATGCGACACCACGTCGAGCAATTGCTTGTGACTCCACACATCGTGCTCACGCGGCGCGACATTGAGATCGCCGAGCAGGATCGCGCGCTCCTTGCCGTTGACATGCACGTCGCCGCAATCGTGCATCTCCTCGAGGAAGGACAGCTTGTGCGCGAATTTCGGATTGGCCTTGGGATCGGGAATGTCGCCGCCGGCCGGGACGTAGAGATTGTGAATGGTGATCGGGTCTTTCAGTCCGGCCTTCTCGCCGAAGGTGACCGATACATGGCGGGTGTCGTTGAGGCCGCAAAAGGAGCGCTTGCTGAAATTCTCGAAGGGCCGCAGCGAAAGCACGGCGACGCCGTGATAGCCTTTCTGCCCGTTGAGCGCGATATGCTCATAGCCGAGCCGCTTGAAGCGCTTGAGCGGGAAGGCCTCGTCGGGGCATTTGGTCTCCTGCAGGCAGAGAATGTCCGGCCGCGCGGCCTTGATGAATTTGGCGACCAGATCGATGCGGAAACGAACGGAATTGACGTTCCAGGTCGTGATTTTCTGTTTCATGACAGATTGCTTTCGGCATTCCCAGGCCTTGTCATGGCCCCGCCGGGCGGG
>JAEWCJ010000256.1 GCA_023390695.1 Pseudomonadota bacterium
CGTCGCCCTTGCGGGCGCGCTCGACCATCTGCCGGTAAAGCGCATCCGCCGCTTCCCGCGTCGGCGCCAGCTCCTGGATGCGGACGACACTTTGGGTGAGCAGGGCGCCGAAGGGCGTCAGCGCATAGCGGGACGGCTGCTGATCATAGTCGCCGCCGTTCCAGTCGGGATCGCTGCGGATCGATTCGATCTGCATCCGCCGCTGGATCCAGTTGCGTCCGCTCATGGCGGCCGGCTGGCTGGCCAGCGGCACCAGGGCGTCCATGAAGCCGGGATATGTCTCGCCCCACAGCCAGGTGAGCATGCCGCCCATCGACAGGCCGAGGATCAGGCGCAGATGATTGATGCCGAGGCCCTCCGTCAGCAGGCGATGCTGCGCGGTCACCATGTCGCCGTAGCGATAATGCGGAAAGCGCGCGCGCAGCCCGTTGCTCGGTTTGCTCGAGCCCCCGAACCCGATGGCGTCGGGCATCACCAGATAGAATTCCGAGGCGTCGAGCGGCTGCCCGGGGGCGAACAACTCGCCGGCCAGTTCGGGTGCGAGCCAGCCCTTGCTGCTGCCGGTCGTGTTGTGAAGCAGAAGCACGGCATTGACGATCTCGCCCTGCGCATTCCGCCGCGGAGAACCAAGCGTCAGGTAATGCTGGCGCAGCTCCGGCAGGTGCTCGCCGCTCCGGAACGAAAAATCCCTGATTGAGAAATCCGACTCGTGCGGCTCGATCGCGTGCATTGCCATGATCACCTTGCAGATTGCGGTACCGGCCTCTGTCTACACCATCGACATGGAGCCCGGCTATGCCGGACGCGGTCATGGATGTGCCGCTCCTCCGTCATGGCCGGAGGAGGTGCGCCGGATGCACGTTTTCCAAGCGTGAAAGGCCTCTGTCGCGCTTGCAAAGCCGGTCAGGCCCCGTCAGAAGATATCCGCATAATATCGAGCCGGGAGGGGCCTTTGGAGAAAGCGTCAGTCACCGCCGTGCGCAGCGTTGATCTTGCCGTGCAGGACATGCAGGCCGCGCGGACATTCTTTGCCGATGTCTGGCATTTGCAGCCTGTCGCCGAAGCGGCGGGGATCGTTTATTTCCGCGGCACCGGGCCTCACTTCCACATATTGAGCATCCGCGCCGCATCGGAAAAGAACGCAGCACTGGTGCGTATCGTGCTGCAGGCGCAGGACCGCGCATCCGTCAGCCGGATTTACGAGCAGGTGTGCGCGTTCGGACAGGCAACCGACGGCGCGCCGCGGCCGCTGCAGACGCCGGGCGGCGGCTTCGGTTTCGGTTTCCAGGACCCCGAGGGACGTAATTTTGCGGTCGTGTGCGATACGAAGGATCACAGCGATACCGGTGCCGTCCCGGATCGTCCGACCAAGATTTCACACGTCAATCTCAACAGCCGCGACAATGACGCGACCTTCGGATTCCTGTCCGGGGCGCTTGGCTTCAAGCTGTCCGACCAGACGCGGCAATTCCGCTTCATCCGCTGCAATGCGGATCATCACTCGCTGGTGCTCGGGTTCACCGACAATGCCAATCTCAACCACATCGCGTTCGAGATGCCTGATCTCGATTCGGTGATGCGCGGGATCGGCCGCATGCGCGATCATGGTTACGCGGTCGAGTGGGGTCCGGGGCGGCACGGGCCGGGCAACAATGTGTTCGCGTATTTCTGCGGGCCGGGAGAGCTGCCGCTGGAATATACCGGCGAGATGAACCAGGTCGATGACAGCTATCGGATCCGCAAGCCGGAAGACTGGAAGTGGCCGGCCGGGCGGCTCGATCACTGGGGGATCACCCCAGGGCCGAGCGCCCGTGTGAAGGAAGCGCAGGCGCTGTTCCAGTTTTCCGCGAACGGCTACCGGCTCGACGGCTAGAGTCTTTCACCGTTTCATGGAAACGGTGAAAGACTCTAGGTATTTGATTAGATGCGTTTTCTTAACGCGAACCGGTGCCCACTTCGCTCGAAAACGCTTTAGGCTCAGTTCGCCTGGATATTCGCCGCCTTGATGATCTCGCCCCACTTCTTGCGCTCGGCAAGAATGAGCTGAGCGAATTCCTCAGGCGTGTTGCCGACCAGCTTGATGCCCGACTCGGTGATGAAGCGCTGCATCGACGGCTGTTTCAGGGCCTTGGCCGTCTCGGCCTGAAGACGCTTGACGATCTCCTGCGGCGTGCCTGCTGGCGCCATCAAGCCGAACCACGACGATGCCTGCCAGTCCGGCAGACCGGCCTCGACCGAGGTCGGGACATCCGGCAGCACGGAGAGACGCTCCTTGGCGGCGACCGCGAGCGGCGTGATCGTGTTCGATTTGATATGCGGCATGACGATCGGCGGATTGTCGACGACGCCGTCGATATGTCCGGCGATCAGATCGTTCACGGCCGGTGCGGCGCCCTTGTAGGGCACATGCGCCACCTTGATATCGGCGACGTGCACGAGCAAAGCCTGTCCGAGATGGCCGGTCGTGCCGACGCCGGCCGAGCCGAAATTGAACTTGCCGGGATTGGCCTTGCCGGCGGCGACGAGTTCCTTCAGCGTCTTGATGTTGGTCTTCGGGTTCACCAGCACCAGCATGGGCATGTCGGCGACAAGCGAGATCGGGACGAAGGCCGTCTCCGGATCGAACGGCATGCTCTTGTAGAGAAACTGGTTGATGCTCTGAATGCCGGGCGACGTCATCAGCAGGGTGTAGCCGTCGGGCGCCGCTTTCGCGACCAGTTCGGCGCCGATATTGCCGCCCGCGCCCGGCCTGTTCTCGACGATCACCGGCTGACCGAGAGTCTTTGCCATCTCTTCGCCAACGGCCCGCGCCAGCACGTCCACCAGACCGCCGGCCGGAAAGGGCGCGATGATGCGAATGGGTTTGTCTGGGTAGGTCTGTGCGGATGCCGATACTGAATAGAATGCAAGAATGCCTGCCGCGATTGCGCCTAATCGCTTGAACAACTTCATTATGATCCTCCCGGTGCGCATTTTTTATTGCGCGTTTTTTCCGATGCACGAACCAATCATGGCGGACTCTGCCGGTCAAGCCGTAAAGCCTGGCTGCGGGATCGGTCTGGTGGAACGGCACGCGGATGCTGGGGAGAGAGGGGAAGCAATGATCGCGGCCGCGGCGTGAATGGATGCATCTGCCGGCTGGGCGAAATGGATAAATGGATAAAAATGAAGACGGGCCGTTCGGACCCGCCTCCGCATTCAAACGCGATCGCAGCCTTCGCGGTGCTATCGGCGGAGGCCGCAGCTATAGGCCGGCAACCGGATGTCCTCGCCGCCCGCAAAGGTCAGCCGGCGTGCGCCGCGCCCGGACAGCCAGCGCACGAGATCGGCCGCTTTCCCCGACACGCGCGGTCCGCCGCCGGCGATTGCGGTCTGCCGTTTGCGGTCGGTCGCGTCCAGCAGCATTGCCGGCGTCTTGACCGTTCTGGCTGCGTTCGCCGCCCATTCCGCCAGAATGTCGTCTTGCAACTCATCCAGCAGATCGGGCGGGAGGTCGCCGAACGTCCCGCCATTGTCGAGATCCACCGCGCGCAGCCAGATTTCGCGCGTCCGCAGCCACGGCGTTTGCCGGACGTCCACCATGGCGCCGTTCAGCGCGCGTATGGTGGCGCTCCATCCGGCTTCCGACAGGTCGCGCCATTCGACATTCAGGTGCACCTCGGAATGTTTGAACAGATAGCGCAGCGCATGGGCGGGCAGGGTGGCGCCGAAGCTCACGTCTTCGATCTGGTTCTCGGGTTCGGCCAGCGTCTCTTCGGCCTGG
>JAEWCJ010000282.1 GCA_023390695.1 Pseudomonadota bacterium
GCGCCGATGATGCTGCCCATGCCGCCGAGCACGACGCCCGCATACATGACGATGACGTATTCGAGGCCGACGAAGGGGTGAAACGGATAATTGGTGGCAAGGAGGCCGCCAGCGACCGCGGTGATGCCGCAGCCGAGCGCGAAGGCGGTACGGTGCGCGCGGTCGACGTCGATGCCCATATAGGTCGCCGCGGTGGGGTTGTCGGCAGCGGCGCGAAGCGACTTGCCGATCCGCGTCCGCGTGATCAGCAGCGAGAGCAGGATCATCATGACCAGCGAAACGATCATATCGATGCTGCGCGCCTTGTTGAGGAAGATGCTTATGTCGAAGAAGGGGCCGAGCTCCCAGGCCGAGCTCGACAGCGGGGTGCGGATCGAGGCCAGCACCGAGCCGAACACGATAAGCCCGCCATTTTGCAGGATCAGCGCGATGCCGAGCGTAAGGATGAGCTGGGCATAGTGGCCCTCGCCTTCGAGCGAGGCCGTGCGCGTGCCCGAGACGTGGGAGATCAGCGCCCGGTGCACGAAGTAGCCGAACACGGCGAGCACCGGTCCGGCCAGCAGAATCGCGACGAACGGCCCGACGGAATTACCAAAGAACGACTGAACGCCAGCGGCGGTGAACAGATAGAAGGCGGTGTACATGCCCAGCATCATGAAGTCGCCATGGGCGAAGTTGATGACGCGCATGACGCCGAAGATCAGGCCGAGCCCGACACACATCAGGCCATAGACGGCGCCGATCAGAAGGCCCGCGGCGAGCGCTTGCAGAAAGCCCTCCATCAGCCGCGCCTCCGCGCGGCGGACATGCAGGCTTTCCGGCTGTCGGTTGCTATTGACGATGCAATCTCTCGGTCGACCATGTTTCCCCCTTTTTCCCAGGCACTTCTTATGATGCCGATCGTAAAGTCCGCTCCGGCATGTCCAGGCGGCACTCGGCCGCGATCACGCCGGCATTGCCGAGCCGTTCACATTCATCGACGAGTTGCTCGAGCCGATGCGCGCGGTCCTCGCCGAGAACGCTGCCCGCGGAACTGCGAAAGCGCGCGCGAATATCAGACGCCGTTGCGGCGACGACGTCGGGCAAGCCGTGCCGGATGGTCCGGCCGTCGCGCAGATGCACTGTCACCTCCGCGCCCTGCTTGCCGGGAAAGGCCGCCGTGAAGCCGGCGTCCGCCTTGAGCTTGGTGACCGCAACCAGGCGGGCGATGACGGCATCCTCGAGCTCGGCGTAGTTCTCTTCCTCGATCTCACCCCGCGCCAGCGTCGCCGCGACGCTGAAGGGAATGCTCATCTTGGCCTGGAGCGCGTTGCGATATGGCCCCCTTGAATCGCAGCCGGGATAGCGAACGGCGGCGTCGGGCGCGCGAATGACGACACGGTCGATCTCCTCGGTGCCGGCGAGCTCGTGCGAGACGCGGAGAGCGGCCTGTGCAGCGGTCTGCGCGAAATTGCACGCCGGAACCGGCTTGTTGTAGACGGCCATGATCTCGCATTCGCCGTTCGGGAAGAGGTCGATGCTGTCCGGCGCCGGCTGACGGCGGTAGGCGGCGAACAGGCCGGCTTCACCGTCGAGGATTGTCTGCGAACCGAACGCGCCCGCTGCGGCAAGGCCAACCGCCTTGATCGCATTGCTGGCGGCGAAACCCGGATGAAAATACATGTCGGAGCCGCCGGCATGCGGCCACTCGTTCAGACCGCTGGACGTGTTGGCGGCAATCGCGATGGCGCTGGTCGCCTGGTCCTCGGACAGGCCGAGAGCGAAACTTCCCGCAAGGGCCGCACCCGGAGGAGCAACCAATCCAGTTGGACGGTAGAGGCGGGCGAGATCGGAGGTCAGGAGCGCGCGGCCGATGCGCGCGCCGGTCTCATAGCCAACGATGGCGGCTGCGAGCAGCCGGTCTCCGCGCAGCGACGCCTCTTCGGACAGCGCAAGCAGGGCAGGCCAGATCACGACGCCGTGGTGCGCGATGCTCGCCGCATGCATGTCTTCACGCACGAGGCCGTGTCCCATCACCGCGTTAGCGAAGGCTGCATCGGCAGGCGAGAAGAGCTGCGACGTCCCGATGATCGTTGCGCTGCCGCCGCCTTGCGCGATCGCAACGGCCTGGCGGCTCCAGGGATGATGGCCGGCTTCGAAGGCGCAGGACAGGAAGTCGAGCAGGCAGATTTTTGCTTTGGCGACGACTTCCGGCCCGAAGTCACCGAGATCCAGCGCAAGCACGCTCCGCGCCATCTGGCGCGCGAGCGGTGCCTTGCCGGATAAGGTCGGGCCGATCGTCATCGCGGGGCGCTCTCCCTGAAGGCTTCCGCTCAGCCGCGCATCTCGACGCCGGCCCACTCTTCGAGCACCTTGGCGATCGAGGTGAAATCGGATGACGCGCCATACCTAGCGTTGGTGATCGCCAGCATCTGCCGCACCACCGCGCCGCAGACCATGGGCACGCCCATGGCCTCGGCCTCGTCGACGCAGAGACGCACGTCCTTGTAGGAAAGGCCGGTAGTGAAGCCGAAATCGAACGTGCCCGGCAGCACCGACCGCGGGAATTTGTCTTCGGAAGCGCTGTTGCGGCCGCTGCTGGCGTTGATGATGTCGATCAACACCTTGGCGTTGACCCCGCCCTTGACGCCCATCGCGACGGCTTCCGAAGTGATCACCAGCGCCGCCGCCGCCATCAGATTGTTGGCGAGCTTGGCCGTTTGCGCCACGCCCGGCTTGTCGCCGGTGTAGAACAGCTTGCCGAAGTTCTTCAGGATTGGCTGCACGGTCTCGTAGGTGGATTGCGGGCACGACACCATCACGGCCAGCGTGCCGTTGACGGCACCCTTGATGCCTCCGCTCACCGGCGCATCGACCAGCGTCATGTCCTTGGCCCTCAGGCCTTCCGCGACGAACTTCGCCGCGCCCGGCCCCGAGGTCGAGAGATCGATCACGATTTTCGCGCGATTGCCGCTGCTGATGCCGTCCTGGCCGAGCGTGACGGCCTTGACGATGTCCGGCGTCGGCAGGCTGGCAAGCACGATGTCGGCGCGCGAGGCCACGTCGGCGGGCGATCTGCCGAGCAGCGCGCCCCGTTTGACCAGCGGCTGGGTTGCTTCCACTTGCGTGTCAAAGACAACGAGCGAATAGCCCGCGTCCATCAATCGTCCCGCCATGGGACGGCCCATGCGGCCCGTGCCGATCACGCCGAGCGTCTCTCCCGCCATCGTTCACTCCCTGTCGCGCGGTCCCGTGCCCGGCGCGCCTTCTTGATCTTCTGGTCGATCGTTCTCGCGGTGTTCGCGTCGGCCGCAATCGTTGCGGCGACGGGAGCCCGCGCCAACGGCCGGATTGTTATGATTGTCAGACAAGCTGTCAAGCATAACATTTGGGGTCGACAGTTTGCCGGGGATCGGCATAAGGTCGAAAGAAAACGAGGAAGACGTCCCGCGTGCCGCAAGATACGATTCCGAGTGTGAGCAAGACGCTCGCCGATTTCGGCGCTGCCTCGTCATGGGCGGACGTCGAGGCGCAGAGC
>JAEWCJ010000354.1 GCA_023390695.1 Pseudomonadota bacterium
GCGCCGATCGATTCCTTGATCACGTCGCCGCCCGGCGTCAGCACCGACCATTGCGTGTTGGCGATGGCTTCGCCGCCCGCCTTCTCCACCAGTTTCAGGGTGATGACGGCGGCGCGATGCGTCACCGTCACGTCGGTCACCTTGCCGGTCTGCACGCGGATGTCGGAGCGCACCACCGCATTGCCGTCGCCGTAATGCGAGACGATGTGATAGGTGCCTTCCGGCACCAGCATCACGTCGCCGGTGATGACATTCTGCGCCAGCGGCCGCTTGTCGCCGGGCTCGAACTGGCTGCCGCGATAGATGTCGTAATGGATCTGGCTGTTCGGGATTTTCACGTCGCCGACCTTGCCCTCGATGCGGATGCCGCCGGCGGGGATGTCGAAGACCTCGCGCACGGTCTCGGCGCGCAATTGCACGGTCTTGGTCGCCTGCGCATGGCCGAAGGCGGCATGCACCACGTAATTGCCGGGCGGCAGCAGGAAAGTCGGCGCCGCCGTCCTCTCCTCGCGCAGCATCTTGAAGACGCCGGTGTTGTCCGGCCGCTCCGGGAAGATGCGCCAGACCATACCGCCGGTGATCGGCGGCAGATCGCGCCCGAAACGGGCGTTGAGATAGAGCGCCACCTGGCCGGCCGGCACCATCGGAGCAGCCGGCAGCGGCGCGATCTGGGCCGGCATGGCCGGGGCGACCATCGCCGGGCTCGGCGCACCGATCCCGCCATCGGGGGACACAAGGCTGGCCCCCGGCGAGGTCGAAATGATGCCCCCGATGCCGGGCGCCGGAGCGGCCGGTCCCGGCCCGCCCGGCGTCAGCGATGGCCCGCGCTGGGCCATGGCGGTGCCGGCGGACAGCGTCAGAAGCGCCACCGCGATCAATCCAATATGTGGAGCCGTCCGAACCCTCGCCCGCATTTGGCGGTTCTTGACCGAAATCGCGGCAAATTCAAGCCTGTGGGGATTTTCCCCCGCCGCCGGTTGTGGTAGCGCCCATTCCAGCATGCAAAACGCGATCGATCTCCTCAAAACCCGCCGTTCCGTGAAGCCGATCGAGATGACCGGTCCCGGCCCCTCGCCGGCGGAACTCGACACATTGCTCACGGTCGCCTCCCGCGTCCCCGACCACGGCAAGCTCGCTCCCTGGCGCTTCATCGTGTTCGAGGGGCCGCATCGCCTCGCCATAGGCGAGACCCTCGCCGCCCTCTTCCAGGCCGACCGCCCCGACGCCACCCCCGACCAGATCGCCTTCGAGCGCAACCGCCTCGCCCGCGCCCCGCTGGTGATCGGCGTGGTCAGCCGCGCCGCCCCGCATGCGAAAATTCCCGAATGGGAGCAGGTGATGTCGGCGGGCGCCGCGGCGATGAATCTGGTCACCGCCGCACATGCGCTCGGCTATGCCGCGAGCTGGCTCACCGAATGGTACGCCTATGACCGCCGCGTGCTCGACGCGCTCGGCCTTGCGGCATCGGAGAAAATCGCGGGCTTCGTGCATATCGGCAAGCCGGTGCGTCCGCCAGAAGACAGGCCGCGCCCGCCTTTGTCCGACATCGTCACCCGCTTCGGCGCCTGAGCGCGTCAGCACCCGGCGCCGCGCCCTCGATTGCAGCCGGTATTCACCTTTGAGCCACAACTTGCGCGTATGATGCGTGCGGGAATGCGGGAAAATGTGATCACCCGCCGGGGAGATTGATGTGCTGCAAGGCCTGATCCGGCGCGCAGTCAATGGTGACCGCGCCGTCGAGGCGACCGCCGAGAAGAAAGCGCCGCCAAAGGCAAGCATCGGACTTGCACTGGGCGGCGGGGCGGCGCGCGGCTTTGCGCATATCGGCGTGCTGCGCACCCTGATGGCCCATGGCATCGTCCCCGACATTGTGGTCGGCACCTCGATCGGCGCGGTGGTCGGCGGCTGCTTCATCGCCGGCCATCTGGACGCCTTCCAGGACTGGTCCCACAGCCTCACCAAGCGCGGTGTCCTGAGTTATCTCGACGTCAGTCTCGGCGGCTCCGGCCTGATCGGCGGCGGCCGCCTGACGGCGCGGCTGGAGCAGCCGCTCGGCGATCTCCTGATCGAGGACCTGCCCGCGCGCTTTGCCGCAATCGCCACCGAACTCGGCAGCGGCCATGAAATCTGGCTGACGCGCGGCCGCGTCGTCGATGCCATGCACGCTTCCTACGCCCTGCCCGGCATCTTCACGCCGGTGCGGCTGGGCGGACGCTGGCTCGTGGACGGCGCACTGGTCAATCCCGTGCCGGTCTCGGCGGCACGCGCGCTCGGTGCGCGCATGGTGATCGCCGTCAACCTCAATTCCGAACTGACCGGCCGCGGCGGCACCATTTCCAGTCACGGACCGGACGAGGCCGACGAGGCCGCGCTCAAGCAATTGCGAGAACAGGCGCATGCGAGCGGCTTGTCGATCTTCAATCCGGAACGCTTCATGAAGCGGCATTTCATCAATGCCGCGCGCGGGCCGAACATCTCGAGCGTGATGATCGACGCCTTCAACATCATGCAGGA
>JAEWCJ010000374.1 GCA_023390695.1 Pseudomonadota bacterium
GGGCGCCCCGCGCCCCCGTCTTGGCAACGCGATCGACGAAGCCGTCGGCAAGGTTTTGTCGCATTGCCAGTTCCTGATGGGGCCGGAGGTCATCGAATTCGAGAAGCGGCTGGCGGCGTTTTGCGGCGCCAAACATGCGGTCTCGTGCTCGAGCGGCACCGATGCGCTGGTGATGGTGCTGATGGCGAAGGGCATCGGTCCCGGCGACGCGGTGTTCTGCCCGGCCTTCACCTTCTGCGCGACCGCGGAAGCGGCGGCCTTGCTCGGGGCGACGCCGGTCTTCGTCGACGTGCACGCCGACACGTTCAACATGGATGTGGCCAGCCTGAAGAAGGCGATCACCACGGCAAAGGCGAATGGCCTGAAGCCGAAGGCGGTGATCCCGGTCGATCTGTTCGGGCTGCCGGCCGATCACGATGCGATTGCTGACGTCGCGAAATCCGAAAATCTCTTCATTCTCGACGACGCGGCGCAAGGCTTCGGCGGCCTCTACAAGGGCCGCAAGATCGGCACGCTAGGTCATGCCACCGCCACCAGCTTCTTCCCGGCCAAGCCGCTTGGCTGCTACGGCGACGGCGGCGCGATCCTGACCGATGACGACGAATTGCTGGCGCTGCTCAAGAGCGTGCGCGTGCATGGCAGCGGCGCCGACAAATACGACAATGTGCGGATCGGGTTGACCGCGCGGCTCGATACCGTGCAGGCGGCCGTGCTGATTGAGAAGCTCAATATTTTTCCGGACGAGATTGAGACCCGCAACCGCGTTGCGACGCGCTATTCGCAAGCGCTCGCCGACGTCGCCATCGTGCCGGTCGTCCCGGCGGATTATCTCTCGGTCTGGGCGCAATACACGATCCGGCTGAAGCCGGGCCTACGCGACGGTTTTGCCAAGGCCCTGTCGGCTGAGGGTGTGCCCACCGCCGTCTACTATCCCAAGCCGCTGCATCGCCAGACCGCCTACGGCCATTATCCGGTGGCGGAGGGTGGTCTGCCGGTCACCGACCGTCTCGCCGAGGAGGTCATCAGCCTGCCGATGCACGCTTATCTCGACGATGCGACCCAGGACCGGATCATCGCGGCAGTGCGCCGCGCGCTTGGAAAATAGCTGCGGCCTTTTATAGTGCTCTTCCCGTATGCCCGGCCTTGTGCCGGGCATACGCATATTGGAATAACGCAAGCTCCAGTAGGTTTTGGCGAGACGAGCCCATAGGCTGATCGCCAGCCGAGTCGAACGATGGATCATTCGTGATCGGGCGCATCTTTACCGTCGGTGGCTTCACGCTCCTGTCGCGCATCACCGGCTTTGCGCGCGACGTGATGCTGGCGGCCGTGCTCGGCGCGGGCCCCATCGCCGACGCCTTCTTCGTTGCCTTGCGCTTGCCCAATCATTTCCGGGCGATCTTTGCGGAAGGCGCGTTCAACGCCGCGTTCGTGCCGGCCTATGCGCGCATTCGCGAGCAGGGGGGGGCAGATCCCGCGCGTCTGTTCGGCGACCGCATCTTCACCATGCTGTTTGCGACGCAGGTCGTCCTGCTTGTCGTCGCGCTCGCCTTCATGCCGCAGGTGGTCTCGCTGCTGGCGCCCGGCTTTAATGAGGATCCCACGCGCTATGCGCTGGCGGTCGAACTCACGCGCATTACCTTCCCGTATCTGTTGTTGATCACGCTGGTGACCCTCTATGGCGGCATTCTCAACGCCGTCCATCGCTTCGCCGCCGCGGCGGCCGCGCCGATCCTGCTCAATCTGTCGATGATCGTGGCGCTGGCGCTGGCGGCATTCTTTCCGACGGCGGGACACGCGGCGGCCTGGGGCGTTCTGATTGCGGGCGTGCTCGAAGCCTTGCTGCTGATGGGGGCTGCGCGCCGCGCCGAGGTTTTTGCCTGGTTTCGCAAGCCGACGCTCGACAAGGACATCAAGACATTTTTCCGTGCGCTCGGACCCGCCACGGTGGGATCGGCGGGAGTGCAACTCGCCTTGTTCGCAGATACCGTGATCGCCAGCTTCCTGGTCACGGGTGCGGTCTCCGCGCTCTATTACGCAGACCGCCTCAATCAACTGCCGATCGGCGTGATTGGTATCGCGGTAGGCACCGTGCTGCTGCCCGACATGGCGCGGCGCATCGCCGCCGGAGACGAGACCGGCGCGCGGCATGTGCAAAACCGGGCCATCGAGTTGACGCTGCTGCTGTCCATTCCGTGTCTGGTGGCATTTCTGATCTTGCCCGATCTGATCATGCGCGCATTGTTCCTGCGCGGTGCCTTCACCGCGGCGGACGCGTCGGCCGCAGGTGCGACACTGGCGGCTTACGCGATCGGGCTGTTTCCCTTCGTGCTGATCCGCAGCATGACCGCCACATTCTTCGCGCGGGGCGATACGGCGACACCGGTGAAGGCGTCGCTCACCGCCGCCGCGATCAATATCGCCTTCAAGGTGCTGCTGATGGGGCCGCTCGCGCAGGTTGGGCTGGCGCTCGCCACCGCGATCGGGGCTTGGGTCAATCTCGGCCTGGTCGGCTGGTTTGCCTGGCGAGCCGGGCTGATCGGGTGGGACGAGCGTCTCAGGCGGTCGCTGGTCCGTCTGGGGATCGCAGGGCTGGGATTGGCGATTCTGCTGCTTTTTGCGGCACAGCCGGTGGCGAGCCTGTTTGCCGCCATGCCCGCCCTCCGCGACGAAACCACGCTGGCTGCCCTGGCGTTGGCGTCAGGCGTGGCTTATGCCCTGGCCATCCTGCTTTTGCTGGGCCGCCAATGGCTTGCGGGCTTCCGGCATTAGGCATTGCAAAAAGACTTTGCGGCCGGAGGTGTCATCAGACCTTGGGCGACATGGACAGCCCGCCCCCGGATCGTTATCTGGTGCCCCGCTGCACAGGAACCGTGTGGGCGTCAATGCGCTCCCGCGCAGCTTCTGACAATTGACGCTCGACGCAGGAATTGGTCTCGGCCCGCCATGACAATTGCCATTCAACGCCCCGCCGTAATTGCCGGCCTTGCCGCCGCGCTTCTGTTGTCCGCTTGCGGCGACAGCCAACAGCAGCAGCAGGCGGCTCCCCCTCCGCCTGCCGTCACGGTGGCGACGCCGGTCAAGCGCGCAATCGTCGATTATGACGAATATGTCGGGCGGTTCGTTGCCGTGAATTCGGTCGAGGTGCGCGCACGCGTCTCCGGCTACCTCGACAAGGTGCACTTCACCGACGGCCAGATGGTCAAGGAGGGCGAGCTCCTCTTCACGATCGACAAGCGTCCATTCCAGACCGCGCTGGATCAGGCGAAAGCCAATCTGGAGCGGGCGCGCGCCGATCTGGCTTTCGCCGAGAACGACCTTGAACGTGCGTCGCAACTGGTGCGCGACAAGACCATCACCCAGCAGGTGTTCGATCAGCGCACGCAGGTCAAGCGTGTCGCGGAAGCATCGGTCGCCGCGCAGGAAGCCGCGGTGCGGCAGGCGCAGCTCGATCTCGAATTCACCGAATTGCGTGCGCCCGTGAGCGGCCGGATCGGCGACCGCCGCGTGTCGCCCGGCAACCTGGTGACCGGCGGTACGACCGGGACGACGACATTGCTGGCGACCATCGTATCGACCGATCCGATCCGTTTCGAATTCACCTTCGATGAAACATCCTATCTTCGCTACGAGCGACTGGCGGCAGACACGACGGATCTCGCAACGCGCGGAGGTTCGTCGCCGGTCCGGCTGAAGCTGATCGACGAAAAGGATTTCCAGCACGTCGGCCGCATGGACTTTATCGATAACGTCATCGACAAGTCGACCGGCACGATCCGCGGCCGCGCGGTCTTCGCCAACGCCGCCAATATCTTCACGCCGGGCATGTTCGGCCGCGTGCAGGTGCCGGGTTCGGCGCGCTATGAGGCTTTGGTGATCCCGGATTCGGCGATCGGCAGCGAGCAGGCTAGGAAGTTCGTGTATGTGGTCCGGCCGGACGATACGGTGGCCCAGAAATACGTGACGCTTGGTGCGTTGTCGGAAGGAGACCGCGTGATCACCAGCGGTCTTGAGCCGAACGACCGCGTCGTCATCAACGGTCTGATGCGGGTGCGGCCCGGCGCGAAGGTGACGCCGCAGACCAATGGCGCCGCGCCGGCAACCGAAGCCTCGGCGACGAAATAGGTCTGCATCATGCGCATTTCCCACTTCTTCATCGACCGGCCGATCTTCGCGTCGGTCATATCGATCGTCTTTATCATTGTCGGTGCGGTGGCGTTCCAGCGCCTGCCGGTCGCGCAATATCCGGACATTGCGCCGCCGATCATCAACGTCACCGGCCAGTATCCCGGCGCCAGCGCGGAGACGGTGGCCGAGACGGTGGTCGCGCCGATCGAACAGCAGGTCAACGGCGTCGAAGGGATGCTCTACATCTCCTCGAACTCGACCGCCGACGGCCGTTTCTCGATTTCGGTGACATTCGATCTCGGCGTGAACTTGGATATCGCCCAGGTGCAGGTGCAGAATCGCGTCTCGACGGCGACGCCGCGCCTGCCACAGGCGGTGCAGCAGATCGGCGTGACGGTGGCGAAAAGCTCGCCCGACATTCTGGCGCTGGTCAACCTGATCTCGCCCGACAAGTCCCGCGATACGATCTATCTGACCAATTACGCCAACCTGCAGATCAAGGACGTGCTGACACGTCTCGATGGCGTCGGCTCCATCACCGTGTTCGGTGCCCGCGACTTCGCGATGCAGGTCTGGCTGGACCCCAACCGCCTGCAGTCCCTCAATCTGACGGCGCAGAACGTCACGGCGGCCCTGCAGGGGCAGAATATCCAGGTGGCCTCCGGCGTCCTCAACCAGCCACCGGCCCCCGACCAACTGGCCTTCCAGGTCGCCGTGCAGACCCTGGGGCGCCTGTCCGACCCGGCGGAGTTTGCGAACATCGTCATCAAGCAGACGCCCGACGCTGTGGTCCGCCTGAAGGACGTCGCGCGCGTCGAGCTGACCGGTCAGGATTATTCGTCCGCCTCCTATCTGAACAAGGACGAGTCGGTGGCGATTGCCGTGTTCCAGCGGCCGGGATCGAACGCGCTGGCGACCGGCGACGCGGTGCGGGCGACGGTCGCGGAACTGGCGAAGAGCTTCCCGGAAGGTCTGGAATACCGGATCATCTACGATCCGACCCAGTTCATCCGCCAGTCGGTGGAAGCCGTGATCGAAACGATTTTCGAGGCGGTCATTCTCGTCGTTCTGGTGATCGTGCTGTTCCTGCAGACCTGGCGCGCCGCGGTGATTCCCATCGTGGCGATCCCGGTGTCGCTGATCGGCACGTTCTTCCTGATGAGCCTGTTCGGCTTCACGCTCAACAATCTCTCGCTCTTCGGTCTGGTATTGGCCATCGGCATCGTGGTCGACGACGCGATCGTCGTGGTGGAGAATGTCGAGCGCAATATCGAACGCGGATTGAGCCCGCGCGAGGCGGCGATCCGCTCCATGGACGAGGTTGGCGGCGCGCTGATCGCAATCGCGCTGGTGCTCTGCGCGGTCTTCGTCCCGGCCGCCTTCATCACCGGCATTTCCGGACAGTTCTATCGGCAATTCGCGCTGACGATCGCCGGCGCAACCGTTATCTCGCTGCTCGTGTCGCTGACATTGTCCCCGGCGATGTGCGCGCTGCTGCTGAAGCCGCACAGCACCTCGCATGACGAGCGATGGTGGCAGAAGCCGTTCCGCGGATTTTTCCGGCTGTTCAATGCCGGGTTCGGCTGGCTGTCCTCGCGATACGGCTGGCTGACCAAGCGGACCGTGCGGCTCGCGACGCTGATGCTTGCGCTCTATGCGGTGATCATCGGATTCGGCCTCAATGAATTCCGCAAGGCGCCGCAGGGCTTCATCCCGCAGCAGGATCGCGGCTTCCTGATCGTCGCTGTGCAATTGCCGCCGGGTGCGTCGCTCGAGCGCACCGACAAGGTGATGAAACGCGCCGCCGAGATGGCGCTGGAGACGCCGGGCATCAGCAATGTCATCAACATTGTCGGATTCTCCGGTGCGACCTTCACCAATGCGCCGAATGCCGGCGCGATCTTCGTCATTCTCGATTCCTTCGAGGAACGCGCCAAGCACCCGGCGCAGACCGCGGCGGGTCTCCAGGGTGCCCTGTTCGGCAAATACGCCGCCATCCAGGAAGGTCTCGTTCTGGTGATCCAGCCGCCGCCCGTGCAGGGCATCGGCAATGCCGGCGGCTTCCGCATGATGGTGGAGGACCGCGGCGGCCGCGGCCCGCAGGCCCTGCAGGAGGCGGTCGGCGCGATGATGGGACGTGCCGCGCAGACGCCGGGGCTTGCACAGGTGTTCTCGCTGTTCGAGGTCTCGACGCCGCAGCTCTATCTCGATATCGACCGCACCAAGGCGCAATTGCTGGGCGTCAATCTGCCGGACGTGTTCAACACGCTGCAGGTCAATATCGGTTCGGCCTATATCAACGACTTCAACCTGTTCGGCCGCACTTTCCGTGTACAGGCGCAGGCGGAAGCGCCGTTCCGCATGGAGCCGAAGGACATCCTGAATCTGCGCGTTCGCAACGCCACCGGCGAAACCGTGCCGATCGGCTCGTTCACGACGGTGCGCGACATTACCGGACCTTACCGTGTGCCCCGCTACAACATCTATCCGGCGGCGGAACTCGACGGTGCGGCGGCGCCGGGTTACTCGCAGGGGCAGGGAATCCAGATCATGGAGAAGCTGGCGGCGGAAACACTGCCGGATGGCTTCGCCTATGAATGGACGACGCTTGCCTATCAGCAGATCAAGGCCGGCAACACGGCGATCTTCGACTTCGCCTTGGCTGTCGTCTTCGTGTTACTGGTGCTTGCGGCGCAGTATGAAAGTCTCACGCTGCCGCTGGCGGTGATCCTGATCGTGCCGATGTGTCTGATCGCGTCCGTCACCGGTGTGGTGCTGCGCGGGCAGGACAACAATATCCTGACCCAGGTCGGATTCATCGTGCTCATAGGTCTAGCCGCCAAGAACGCCATCCTGATCGTCGAATTCGCCAAGCAACTGGAGGAGCAGGGACGGGATCGCTTCCAGGCCGCGGCGGAAGCGGCGGAGCTGCGGTTGCGGCCGATTCTGATGACCTCGCTCGCCTTCATTCTGGGCGTGCTGCCGCTGGCTATCGCCATCGGCGCAGGCGCGGAATTGCGTCAGGCGCTTGGCACGGCGGTTGTTTCAGGCATGATCGGGGTCACGGTGTTCGGCCTGATCTTCACTCCGGCGTTCTACATCATGGTGCGCTGGCTGGAGGACAAGTTGCTGCGCAAGGAGCGGCACGTGGCCGAAACCGGAACTCAATCCTGATCGAGAGGCAATACTGCGGTCATGAAATTCGGTGTCGGTCAGGCTCTGGTCCGCCAGGAGGATGATCCGCTCATTCGCGGTGCGGGTCATTACGTTGCGGACTATACGCCGGACGGGACGCTGCATGCGGTCGTTCTGCGCTCGCCGCACGCTCATGCCCGCTTCCGCATCGTCGACGCCGAGGCGGCGCGGAGCATCCCCGGCGTGCATCTGGTCATGACCGCTGCGGACACATCCGGGCTCGGACATATGCCTTGCGTTGTGGGTGTGCCGGGGCTGGAGATTGCGATTCCGCCCTGTCCGGTTCTCGCCGTCGATGAAGTTCATCATGTCGGCGATGCGGTTGCCTTCGTGGTCGCCGACACGCTCGATCTGGCCCGTGATGCCGCGGAAAAAATCGCGATAGAGTGGCAAACGCTGCCGCATGTCACCAATGCGGAAGCGGCGCTGAAAGAGGGAGCGCCGCAGGTCTGGCCCGATCGGTCCGGCAATCTGGCGTTTGAAAAGACCTTCGGGGATCGCGCCAGGACCGAGCAGGCATTTTCAAAAGCCGCCCGCGTCGTTTCGCTCAAGGTCGTCAATCCGCGTGTCGTCACCAATTATATGGAAACGCGCGGCGTCATTGCCGAATACGATCCGTCGCGCGATCGCACGACCCTCACGCTCGGCAGTCAGGGCAGCCACATCATCCGCGACATTATCGGTCGCGAGGTTCTGAAGCTTCCGGACGAGAAGATGCGCGTCGTCACCCCCGATGTGGGCGGCGGATTCGGCACCGAGCTTTTCGCTTACCGCGAATATGCGCTCGCGGCGCTGGCCGCGAAGCTGATCGGCCGGCCGGTGAAATGGGTCGCCGACCGCAGCGAACATTTCCTCGCCGATACGCAGGGCCGCGACAACATCACCACCGCGCGGTTGGCACTCGACGAGAAGGGCAGGTTTCTCGCGCTCGATGTCGATCTGATCGCCGACATGGGAGCTTATCTGTCCACTTACGCGCCCTACATTCCCTATGTCGGCGCGCCGATGCTGCCGGGTGTGTATGACATCCCGGACTGTTTCATTCGCGTGCGCGCCGCCTATACCAACACTGTTCCTGTCGATGCCTATCGTGGTGCCGGCCGTCCTGAAGCCTCCTATGTCATCGAGCGCCTGGTCGACAATGTCGCGCGCGAGATCGGCATGGCGCCGGATGCGCTGCGGCGGAAGAATTTCATCAAGCCGAAACAGATGCCGTATGAGACGGCGACCGGAAAAGTCTACGATACCGGCGAATTCGCCGGACATCTGGCACGCGCGCAGGAGATGGCCGACTGGGACGGCTTCAAGAAGCGCGCCGCGGCGGCCAGGCGCAAGGGCAAGCTGCTCGGGATCGGCATCGCCAACTATATCGAAGCCTGCGGCGCCAACGGTCCGGAAACCGCGACGCTGAAGCTTGAAAAGGACGGCACAGTCACGCTGGCCATCGGCACCCAATCGACGGGGCAGGGACACGCTACGTCCTATGCGCAGATCGTTGCCGATCATCTCGGCATTTCGCCGGATCGCTTCCGCATGATCCAGGGCGATACCGATCGCATTGCCACGGGCGAGGGCACCGGCGGATCGAGTTCGATCCCTGCCGGCGGCGCGTCGGTATCCCTCGCGGCGAAGAAGCTTGCCGACAATCTGAAAGACATTGCCGCCGATGCGCTGGAAGCGGCTCCCGGCGATCTCGAATTCGATGACGGTGTCGTGCGCGTGGCCGGCACCGACCGGGTGATTTCGTTTCCGGACCTCGCCGGGCGCCCCAATGCGACTGACGACAAGCTCACGACGGCGGACGCCTATCAGCCGGAGGGCTCGACATTTCCCAACGGGACGCACATCGCCGAAGTCGAAATCGACGAGGCGACCGGCCGGACCGAGATTGTCAGATATGTCGTGGTCGATGATTTCGGTGTCACCCTCAATCCGTTGCTGCTCGCCGGCCAGGTGCATGGCGGCGCGGTGCAGGGGATCGGTCAGGCGCTGACCGAGGACACGATCTACGATCGCGACTCGGGTCAGTTGCTGACCGCGAGTTTGATGGACTATGCGCTGCCGCGCGCGCTGGAGGTACCGAAATTCGAGTTCGAGACGCGCAATGTGCCGTGCAAAAACAATCCTCTCGGATTCAAGGGAGCGGGTGAAGCCGGCGCCATCGGGGCGTGTCCGGCGGTCATGAATGCGGTGGTCGACGCCCTCTGGCGTGGCTATCGGGTGCCCCATATCGACATGCCGGCGACCCCGGCCCGCGTCTGGGCGGCGATGGAAGAGGGTAAGCGCCTGCTGCGCCTGTGAATTCCGGCTCACGATTGCGTGAGCGGAGGGCGAGCAGCTTCATCCTGTTACTTTTGAGGAATAATAAAGTGGAAGCGGGGTTGTCTCGGGCGGCGGGGCATGTCCGCCGTTTTTTTGTGCTTATCAGAGGGAATCCCCGCATGCTTATTCGCACTGCTTGCGTTGTCGTCGCCATTGCTTTCAGCGCCACGGCTGTCATTGCTCAGTCGGATCCGATTTCGCAGCGCAAGGAATTGATGAAGAGCGTGGGCGGCCAGGCCCGCGTCGGCGCCCAGATGGTGCGCGGGGCCGAACCCTTCGATGTCGCAAAGGCTCAAGCGGTGTTTGCGACCTATGCCAGCGTGGCCGGCAAGATGCCGGGCCTGTTTCCCGACAATTCCAAGACCGGAGGGGATACGACGGCTGCTCCCAAAATCTGGGAGGACATGAACGGTTTCAAGGCGGGCTTCGCCAAGTTCGAGGCCGATGCCAAGGCGGCGCAGGCCTCGGTAAAGGATCTCGACAGCTTCAAGGCCGCGTTTGGCGCCATGGGCAAGAATTGCGGCGCCTGCCACGAAGTCTATCGCATCAAGAAATAAGCCGCCGGCTTTACCCGGTCCCTGAGGGCGGCCGTCCACGACGCGCCGCCCTTGGCTTTTCGGGCGCTTCGCCACAGCCTAGCAGCCCAACGCCATTCGAGCAGGAGTGAGGAATGCTGCGCAAGCTTGCCATTCTGGTGTTGGTCGCAGGAATTGCCGGGTTCGCGCTGTTCTGGTTCCTGACCATTCCTGCGACCGTGCCGGCGTCTGCGCTGGCCGCGCACCAGCCCAATCTCGAGAACGGCAAGACCATGTTCTATGCCGGCGGCTGCGCCTCCTGTCATGTGACGCCTGGCCAGGATGATCGCACCCGCCTTGGCGGCGGGCTCGGCCTGAAATCGCCTTTCGGCATTTTCTACGCGCCCAACATCTCTTCCGATCCCAAGGATGGCATCGGCAATTGGACCGAAGTTCAGTTTGTCACGGCGATGCTCAAAGGCACGTCGCCGGGCGGCAGCCATTATTACCCGGCCTTTCCCTATACCTCCTATCGCCTGATGGGGACGTCGGACGTGCGCGACCTCTTCGCGTATATCAAGACATTGCCCGCCGTGCAGGGGCGGGCGCGCGAGCATGACGTGGCGTTCCCGTTCAATGTCCGCCGCTTGCTCGGCGGCTGGAAGCTCTTGTTTCTCGGCAGCGACACCTTCCGTCCGGACGCGTCGAAGACCGCGCAATGGAACCGCGGCGCCTATCTGGTGAATGGGCCGGGTCATTGCGCCGAATGCCATTCCCCGCGCAATCTCCTCGGCGGCATTGAGGACGGCAAGCGCTTTGCCGGCGGGCCCGATCTGGAAGGGGACGGCTGGGTGCCCAATATCACCCAGGCGCGGCTCAAGGACTGGAGCGAGGACGATCTGGATTATCTGCTGGAAAGCGGCATGACGCCGGAAGGCGATTCGGTCGGCGGCTCGATGACGCCGGTTATTCGCAACACCTCGCAACTCTCAAGCGAAGACCGCAAGGCGATGGCGATCTATCTGAAATCGCTCGCCCCCGTTGAGGGACCGCCGCGGCCGCAGAAGTGAAACATGTGCAGGCGTCCCATGCGGCAGGAGACCTTGCTCTTGCCGCGATTATCGGCGACGGGATGGCTGCTCACCCCGAGCCTGCCGGAATGTTCCGGCTCCGGCGTCCACCTCGATGAACCTGTACAAAGCTGTCTTTTTCACGCTCATCGCCGCTTTCCTGTTCGCGGCGATGTCGGCGCTTGTGCGTTTCACGGGGCAGACCGCGCCGGTTGGGCAGGTGGTGTTTTTCCGGGCCGCTTTCGCGATCGTGCCGGTCCTGCTGATTTATGCGATCCGGCGTGAACTCTATCAGGCGATCCATACCAAGCGTCCGCTTGGGCATGTCGGACGCGGATTGTTCGGCGTCGGCGGCATGTTCTGCAATTTCGCGTCGCTGGCGCGGCTGCCGCTGGTGGATGCGACGGCGTTCAGCTTCACCGCGCCGCTCATCACCGTCGTCTTTGCCGCGATCTTTCTGAAGGAGCGGGTGCGCGTTTATCGGTGGTCGGCGGTTATTGTCGGTTTTCTCGGCGTCATTGTGATGCTGTGGCCGCAATTCGACGCTTCGCATTTCTCCGGCACGGCGAGCAAGGTGGCGGCAGTCGGCACGTTGTTCGCGATGACTGCTGCATTGTTCAATGCCGGCGCGGTGATCCAGACGCGGCGTCTCACCGACACCGAGGCGACGCCCTCGATCGTTTTCTATTTCTCGTTGATCTGTGCGCTGGGCGGCCTGGTGACGCTGCCGTTCGGATGGATCTGGCCCGCCCCGATGGAACTGGCGGCCCTGATCGGGACCGGCATTCTCGGCGGCCTCGCCCACATCCTGCTCACGGAGAGCTATCGGCACGCGCCGCAATCGGTGGTCGCGCCCTTCGGCTACACCTCGATGATCTGGGCGCTGGTGCTTGGCTATATGATGTTCGGCGAGATGCCGGTGCCGCTGGTTTTTGCCGGCGCGGCCATTGTCGCGGCGGCGGGATTATTCGTGATCTTCCGCGAGCGCCAGCTCGGCCTCAAGCGGCCGCCGGAGCCGGAAGGGCCGCCCGGAGTGGGCTGAAATCAGAAGGCCTTGAACGTGATGATGGTGCGGGTGTCCTGGATGCCCGGGAGGGTCTGCACTTTCTCGTTCACGAAATGGCCGATGTCGGTCGACTGGTCGACATAGAATTTCACCAGGAGATCGAATTCGCCCGCGGTTGAATAGATTTCCGAGGCGATCTCGGAATCGGCCAGACGGTTGGCTACCTCGTAGGATTTGCCGAGCTGGCATTTGATCTGGACGAAAAACGGAATCATTCGACGCTCCGGGGCTCTGTGCGGCGGGCAATCCAGCAAAAAGCCCTCCGTTTGGCAAGCCGGACGGTTATTTCACGAACCGCAACGCCAGCACCAGAACGGCACTCGCGGCCGCCCAGGAGCCGATGATCCGGCGTCCGACGATCTGCCACGGGCGGCTGGCGAAGGCGGAAAGCATGACGAACAGGACGAAGAGTAGGAGTGCGGCGACGGCAGTGCCGCTCAACGCCAGCAGCGTATCTCTCACCGACAGCAGGGCCGGGACCGAATCCAGCATCAGCGCCAGGGCCGCCGCCATGGTCAGCATCGCGGGCACGGCCGGCGGCAGCGGCCAAGCCAGCGCCAGCAGCGCGCCGTTGATCGCGCACAGCCACAGAATGAGCGCCTGGCTATTGGCCGCGGCGGCGGCTGCAATCAGGCCGATTGCGGCAAGCAGCGACACGGGAAACAGCGGCACGAGGCGACGCCGCAGGACGGTGCTCTGCTGTCCCACCAAGAGGCCGAGCGTCAGCAGCAGCAGCGCATGCGCCGGAACGAGCAGCGGATGCAGCAAACCGCCCGGAAAACCGCTGACGCCGTCCATGACGGTATGAGCATGGGCGGGCATCGCCGCCACGAGCAGCCCGGCCGCGGCCGTGATACCCCGCCTCATATCAGGCGGCCGAGAAAGACGAGACCGGCAAGGGCAATGACGCTGCCGGCGGCGCGCACGGCGATGCGTCCCTGCGGCCACCGGACCAATGTCCCGAAGGCGATGCCGGCAAGATGCAGAAGCCCGGTGGCGATGACGAAGCCGAGCGAATAGGCGACCGCGTCGGCGCCGTCCGGCAATTCGGCGCCATGTGCGTAGCCGTGAAAGATCGCGAACAGACCGACCAGCACGGCGGCGATGGCAAGATGCGGCCGGGCGGCCAGCGCCACCATCAGCCCGAGCACGATTGCGGAAACCGCAATGCCGACTTCGACGCCGGGCAGCGGGATGCCGAGAATGCCGAGCACGCCGCCGAAAGCCATCACCAGCGGAAACACGATGGGCAAAACAATGAGTGCGGGCAGTCCCAGGAATGCCCCCCACAATCCGACCGCGAGCATTGCTGCGACATGATCGAGGCCGAACAGGGGATGCAGGAGGCCGCCGGCAAATCCTCCGGAAAGTCCGCCTTCGGTATGCGCAAAGGCCGGTCCGGCCATCGCCGCACAGATCAGCGGTGTGAGTGAGATCAGACGCAAGGCGGCCTCGTATCCCCGATACGGAGAGGCGAGCTTAGTCCGCCGGACCTGCGCACCGCAACATGGCGGCTGGGTTGCCGTCACTTGCATCCGGGACGGGTGGGGGCTAGGTACAACGCGAGCAATCTCATGGGGTGTCCGGCGGATCGGCCGCCGGGCTGAGAGGTTTTCACCAACCCATCGAACCTGATCCGGGTCATGCCGGCGGAGGGAGCAGAGAATGCGCGCACCTGACAAAGCGCCATTGCACGATTTGCCCGACATCACAGCCGAGATTCTGGTGCGGCTGCGCCGGCAGCACCCGCGCGTGCACTGCATTACCAATGCCGTGGCGCAGACGTTCACCGCCAATGTTCTGCTCGCCATCGGCGTGACGCCCTCGATGACGCTGTCGCCGGTCGAGGTGGAGCATTTTGTCCGCGGGTCCGGCGCGCTGCTGATCAATCTCGGCACGCTCGATGACGAACGCCGCAGTGCCATGACGCTGGCGGCCGATGCCGCGGCGTCGGCAGACATTCCCTGGGTGCTCGATCCGGTGAAAGTCGACCGCTCCGCTTATCGGGCGGATTTTGCCCGCACGCTGCTGGCGAAGGGGCCCGCTGCGCTGCGGCTGAACGCAGGCGAATTCGAGGCTCTGGCCGGTGCGCCGGCGCAGCGGGACGTGATTTCCGCCTTCGCACGCGACAACGCGTTTGCTGTCGCGATGACGGCGGAGACCGATATCGTGTCGGATGGCGGCGACGTCGTCGGCATTGGCAACGGCGATCCGCTGATGACACGGGTCACTGCCATGGGTTGCGCCGAGTCGGCGGTGCTTGCGGCCTGTCTTGCGGTCGAGCGCAATGCGCTCGCAGCCGCGTCTGCTGCGCTGCTGCTGTTCAACGTCGCGGGGGAAATCGCCGCTGGGCAGTCGCGCGGTCCAGGCAGCTTCGCCGTCCAGATCCTGGATGCATTGTACAACCTCGACGCCGCTGATGTGCGGCAACGCGCCAAGGTTTCATGATGAGTGTCGATCTTCGCCTGTATGCTCTTATCGATCCCGACCGCAGCGGCGGCCGCAAGCTTGATGACATCGCGCGTTCGGTGGTTGAGGGCGGCGCAACGCTTGTGCAGTTGCGCGACAAGGCCGGCTCGACCTTGCGCCAGATCGAGGAAGCGCGCGCGATCAAGGCGGCACTCGCTGGCTCGTTTGTACCTTTTCTCGTCAATGATCGCGTCGACGTCGCTCTGGCCGCCGGCGCCGACGGCGTGCATGTCGGCTGGGACGATATGCCGGTTGCCGATGCGCGCGCGCTGCTCGGACGCGAAGCGATCATCGGGCTGTCGATCAAGACACCGGAGCAGGCCAGGGCCGCGCCGCTGGAACTTCTCGACTATGTCTGCATTGGCGGTGTGTTCGAAACCCAATCGAAGAACAATCCGGAGCCGCCCGTGGGTGCGACAGGATTTGCCGAACTCGCGGCCATCATCCGCGGCCGCAAGCCGAACATGCCGGCCGGCGCGATTGCCGGGATCGACGAGAGCAATGCCGGAGAGGTGATTGCGGCCGGCGCCGACGGCGTTGCGATCATTTCGGCGCTCTCGCTCGCGCCCGATCCGAAAGCCGCCGCCCGGAAGCTGCGGACGATCGTCGACAATGCGTTGTCGCAGCGGGGTACGGCATGACGGCGATCGCGGTTACCATCGCGGGGTCTGATTCCGGCGGCGGCGCCGGCATTCAGGCCGATCTCAAGACCTTTTCCGCGCTCGGAGTCTATGGCGCCTCGGTGATTGCGGCGCTGACCGCGCAGAACACCAGGGGCGTCACCGGCATTCACGACGTGCCGCCGGATTTCGTCACTGCGCAGATCGACGCGGTATTTTCCGATCTCGCCGTCAATGCGGTGAAGATCGGCATGTTGTCCAATCCCAAGACCATTGCCGCCGTGGCGGCGGGTCTGAAGAAGCATCATCAGACCAAGATTGTTCTCGATCCCGTCATGGTGGCGGCGTCCGGCGACCGTTTGCTGGTGCCCGAAGCGGTCGAGACCTTGCGCAAGGTGCTGATCCCGCAGGCCTTGCTCATCACACCGAATTTGCCGGAGGCAGCGGCGCTGCTGGAAGGGCCGCTGGCGCGCACCGAAACCGAGATGCGCGAGCAGGGCGAGAAGCTGCTGGCGCTCGGCGCGCGCGCCGTCCTGATCAAGGGCGGCCATGGCGAGAGCGCCGAGAGCGTGGATTTCCTGGTCTCGCCGGAGGCCATGGTGCGGCTCGCCTCCGAGCGCATCGACACACGCAACACGCACGGCACCGGCTGCACGCTGTCGTCGGCGGTCGCCGCGGGCCTCGCCAAGGGCCTCGATCTGGCGGAATCCGTGCGGCAGGCCAAGGTCTATGTCACCGCCGCTATCGCCGCCTCCGACACGCTGAAGATCGGTCACGGTCACGGGCCGGTGCATCATTTCCACGCGTGGTGGAAGGATCCAGCGGCAGCTCCGCATTGAAGCATAATGGCCGGGACAAGCCCGGCCATTATGCAGGATTCTGCAGTCGCGCTTACTTCTTCGCCGCGACGATTTTCTGCTTCTGCTCGCCCAGTCCGTCGATGCCAAGCGTGACAACGTCGCCGGCCTTGAGGAATTTCGGCTGCGGCTTCATGCCGAGTGCGACGCCGGGCGGCGTGCCGGTGATGATGATATCGCCCGGCTCCATGATGAAGAATTGCGAGCAATACCAGACGATATGCGCGACGCTGAAGATCATGGTCTTGGTGTTGCCGGTCTGCCGGCGCTCGCCGTTGACGTCGAGCCACATGCCGAGATTCTGCGGATCCTTGATCTCGTCCTTGGTGACGAGCCAGGGGCCGATCGGGCCGAAGGTCTCGCAGCCTTTGCCCTTGTTCCATTGTCCGCCGGACCGTTCGATCTGGAACGAGCGTTCGGAGACGTCGTTGGAGAGGAAATAGCCGGCCACCACGCTCATCGCTTTCTCCTTGGTGAGATAGCGTGCGCGCTGTCCGATCACGATGCCGAGCTCCACCTCGTAGTCGAGCTTGGTCGATTCCCGGGGAATGATGGTGTCGTCGTTCGGTCCGCAGATCGAGGTCGGTGCCTTGTTGAAGATCACCGGCTCCTTCGGGATGGGCATGCCGGCCTCGGCGGCGTGATCCGAGTAGTTCAGGCCGATGGCGATGAAATTGCGCACATTGCCGACGCACGGCCCGAGCCGCGGCTTGCCTGGCACGACCTTCAGCCGCTTGATGTTGGCCTTTTTGATCTTGGCCAGGCTCGACGGCGAGAGATTGGCGCCGGACAAATCCGGCACGATGCGCGAGATGTCGCGGATCTTGCCGTCGGCGTCGATGATCCCGGGCTTCTCCTTGCCGGCCGGGCCGTAGCGAACGAGTTTCATTCAATGCCTCCCCAAGAATGTGAAAAAGGGGCGGACTATGCGGTGCGGTGGCGGGGCAGGCAAGGGCGGGAGCCGCTGTCAGGACAGGCTATTCAACATCAAAGTCCGGGTATTATGTTGCTGTGATTCCCCGTAAAGAGGCCTGCCGATGTC
>JAEWCJ010000446.1 GCA_023390695.1 Pseudomonadota bacterium
CCTTCATGTCGTGCTCGGTGTTCGAATAGATCGGCTCACCGGGAGGAAAATCCTCGTCGTTCAGCGTGCCGCCGGGAAGCACGCCGGCGCCGAAATTCGCCTTCGCAAAAAATCCGCCTCTGTGATCGGCCCGCAAGAAGGCTTCGCCGGAATGTCCGGTCATGCCGCCGTAGATCAGACGAGAATTCAGCAATCCGCCGAGTTGCTCGGCATAGAGATCCTGCTGCGATTTTCCGCTGCTGAACCAGTAGCGCGCGCCCGCCTCCACCAGCCAGTCGGAGGAGCGCGGCGGTGCCTTCACGAATGATTTCGCAAACGCCTCGGACTCGCGGTCCGGCTCGGCGCCCAGCCTGTAATTGAGGCCGACCTTGAACAGATGCAGATGCTGGGAAATTCCCATAGCCGACGCGTTGCCGAACTGATCCGCGAAAGCCAGCGTCCGGGTGCCGAAATCGATGTAATTGTATTCGAGGCGGCCCGACCACGCGGAACTGAACGCGTAGTCCACGCCCGAGCCGACCACATAACCCGTGCGTACGGAGCTTGCTGCGAACACATTCGGGAGGTTGCTGTCGATCGTGCTGTAGCTGGACTTCGCCCAGGCGGCGCCCGCCTTGCCGTAGAACAGCAGGTTGCCGGAGGCCCAGCCAAGCCGTCCGCTCACCGTAGCTAGCATGTCGGTATGCGTGCGGCAGCGCAGGCTGTCTCCCGCCAATGACGCCGCGCATTTTGCATAGCCGTCGATATCGGTCCAGGCGATATCGGCCTCACCGCCGAATACCCAATGTCCGGCCTGACGATTGAACCCGATCTGGCCGCCCAGCGTCAGGCCTTCGTTCCAGCCGGCTCCCGGAAAATACAGATCCGAGACGTTGGCCACGGCACCAGTGACAGATGTCCAGTCGCTTTTCCCCAGCGCCCCCGCCGCGTGCACGCCGGCATACCAGCCGGACCAATCCCGCACCGGCGCGCCGTCGACGTTCCAGGCATGCGCCGGGCCTGCCGGCGAGCCCAGTCGCGCGTTGAGACCGATCTTGAGCAAATGCATATCATGGCGCAGTCCGAGCGATGCGGCGCCGCCGGACTGGGACGTCACGTCGAATGAATTATCGAAATTCAGATAATTGTATTCGACCTTCGCTGAGAGCGTCTGTGACAACGCATATTCAAAGCCGGCCCCCAGCACCCAGCCCCAGCGAAACGTGTCACCGTGATAGACGTCGGTGGTGACGCCCCCGTCCGTGGGCACGAGTTCCACCTTTTCATGCAGCCAGGCCGCGCCGGCCTTTCCGTAAATCAGGAAGCGGTCATAGGTCTGGCCGACCCGCCCGGTGATGGTGCCAAGCGCATCGATCGTGGCGTTGCAGACGAAGACGGCCACGCCGCAGCGCGCCGGGCCGTCGATGTCGGCGAAGCTCGCCTCCGCCTCGAGACCCAGGACGGTCCGCCCGACCTGATAATTATAGCCGGCCTGCACACCATAGGCGACGCCACCGCCGGTGAACTGACCGGCAAAGGGCACGGCATTCTGAAGCGCGCCGCTGGCACGCTCCCAGTTGTGGGCGACGGCGACACTGCCGAGATGCGTTCCGACATAATAACCGGTCCACGACCATGGCGCGGATGGCCCGTTCTCCGCTCGCACAGGTGCCGCCGTCAGCAGCGCGAGAGCGGATACGCCGCACATCCATTTCATGGCCGTCTTCATGGCGGGCACTCGTAACGTTGTGGTCTGAACGTAGAGGAGAGAGATCGCGCTCAGTAGCGCGCGACCACCGGCCCGTGTCCGAAGCGATAATTGACGCCGATTTTCAGCATATGAATCTTTTCGGAATTGCCCGCAGGATCAGCCACGCCCGCGCTGTCGACGAACGAGATCGTCTTGGTTCCGAAATCGATGTAGTTGTATTCGAGCTTTGCCGTCCAGCGGTCAAACAGCGCCCATTCCGCGCCCGCGCCGAGCGTCCAGCCCGTGCGTGTCGCACTGGCGGAGACCGGCAGACTTGCCCCTGTCACATCGATGCCATTGAATTTTTCCTTGGCCCAGGCGAAGCCGCCCTTGCCGTAGAGCAGCACGCCGTCGAAGGCCATCCCGATGCGGCCGGTCACGGTGCCGAGCGCGTTGACCTCGACCTTGGCGAAGTCATCACCTACCAGCCGGCTCATCTCGATGTCCGACCAGGACACGTCCGCTTCGGCGCCCCAGACGACCTGGCCGGTCTGATAATTGAAGCCGATCTGTCCGCCGAAAATGGCACCGTCGCCGTTCAGGCCCAACGAGTCGCCCGTGTCGAGGTCGATCGATCTCTGCTTGCTCCAGCCGAAACCGCCATGCGCGCCGACATAAATTCCGGTCCAGTTGTAGAGGCCCGGCGCAGCATGCGGTGCCTTGTAAGCGGCTGGCGTGCGAAGATCGGCTGCGCTGGCGGTTGTGATCGAGCCGAGAAGAAGGGCCGCAAAGCCCGCAAACAAACGAATTTTCATCAGTCCTAGTCCCACTAAGTCCTGCAGGTTGCCCCGCGATTCCACATTAGTTGGACGGTAATGAGGGAGGATCACGCGATCAACGCGCGCGGCTACGGAGTTGTGGATGAATGACAAGCCTCACGAGGCGTTCGCGCATGCGGCAAATGCAACAGCCCGCATGCTTTCTGTGACAAGCGCGAGAGCCAAGAATTTTCCGGGCAGTGCCGACGATGCGTCCTAACGCCGCGAATGGGAGAATGCGGCTTCGCTGCACAGAATCGCCAGCCAGAAGCACACGGGTGCCCGGCGGCGACAAGCGCATCGGGTTGTCTGATTTCGAGCACACGACGGTGCAGAGCGACGGGCGCAGCGAATCACCTCCCGGCCCGATCCGTGACTGCTCGTCCGCTTCAGCAAATAGGTGAACTACTGAAGAAGATGGATGAACTACTGGAGAATAGCGTTGGCAACCTGTTCGTCAGCGCCGGGCAAAGCGCCGATGTGCTTGAACTGAATGCAAGCAATCCGGGGCCGCGGCAAATCTTGAACGTGATGCAAATTCTTTGACAGCAATGTCTCGTGGCTGGGTCTTATCCCACTGCCTTGCCGTTACCGTTCACGCGCTTTGCGCCATCATACGCCCACGTGACATACGCTGCGCCCCAGGTGAAGCCGCCGCCGAAGGCGGCGAGCACCAGACGGTCACCGGCTTTCAGCTTGCCCTCATAGTCCCACAGGCAGAGCGGGATCGTCGCCGCAGTGGTGTTGCCGTATTTCTGGATCACCATCATCACGCGATCCATCGGCAGCCCCATGCGCTCCGCGGTGGATTCGATGATGCGCTTGTTGGCCTGATGCGGCACCAGCCAGTCGATCATGTCCGCGCGCAGATTGTTGCGCGTCATGATCTCCGTCGCGACCTCCGCCATCTTGGCAATGGCGAATTTATAAACCGCCGCTCCCTCCTGATAGACGTAATGCTGGCGCTTGGCGACGGTCTCTGCGCTCGGCGGCAGGCGACTGCCGCCGGCCTTCTGGTGCAGATGGATCATGCCCGAGCCGTCGGAGCGGATCAGGGTGTCGAGGATGCCCTCGCCATTCTCGCTCGCCTCCACCAGCACCGCACCCGCGCCGTCGCCGAAAATTACGCAGGTGGCGCGGTCGGTATAATCGATGATCGCCGACATCTTGTCGGCGCCGACCACGACGACCTTTTTGCAATGGCCGGTGGCGATGAACTGCGAGGCGATGGTGACCGCGTAGATGAACCCCGAACAGGCGGCCTGCACGTCGAAGGAGCCGACCGGGCCGATCCCGACCATGTCGCAGATCAGGTTGGCGGTGGACGGAAAGACGAAATCCGGGGTGGTGGTGGCGCAGATCAGCAGGTCGATATCGGAGGCCTTGTTGCCGGTGCGCGCGAGCAGGCCGCGCACGGCCTCCGCGCCCATATGCGAGGTGCCGAGCCCCTCGCCCTTGAGGATGCGGCGTTCCTTGATGCCGGGGCGTTCGGTGATCCAGGCATCCGACGTATCGACCATACGTGCCAGTTCGGCATTGCTCAGAACATCGTCCGGCAGATACCCGTAAACGCCCGTAATCGCTGCTCTTTTAGGAAAATATCCGTTCTGCATCCGTCTCGGCCCGTCACCGCGACAAATCCCCGGCCGCAAATTAGACGGGTGCAGCGCGGGAAGCCAGCCTTCCAGAACAATGCTCGAACGACGTCGGTAACGAATTATGACCGGTTATGACCTTGACGTTTGCGCCAGGCCCAGGACGATCTCCGCGGCCTTGCCGGCCGGGGCGGCCGTGCCGATCTCCATGATACCGTCGAGGCGGGCGAACGCCGCAAGCTGCCGGTGCCGCTCCGGCGTGTCTTGCAGGAGCGGCAGCAGCGCCGCCGCAAGCGTTTCCGGCCGGCAGTCCTGCTGGATGAATTCCGGGACGATATTCTCGCCCAGTACCAGATTGGCGAGGATGACCGATGGAACCCGGATCAGGCGGCGCGCGATCGCAGCCTCGAGGCCGGAGACCTTGTAGGCGGTGACCATGGGCACGCCGGAGACCGCCAGTTCCAGCGTCACGGTGCCGGATTTGGCGAGCGCGGCCCGCGCCCTGCGGAACGCCGCGTGGCGGTCTTCGCGCTTCACCACGATCTGCGGGCGGATCGGCCAGTCGGCGGTCTCCCGCGTCACCACATCGGCGAGATGCGCGGTCGCCGGAATGACGATGTCGAGCGGCCAGACCTGCTTGGCGATCAGTTCGACGGTGCGGCGGAACGGCTCGATCAGGCGCTTGATCTCGCCGCGGCGCGAGCCCGGCAGCACCAGCAGCACCGGCGGCTCGGCATTGCGGCGCTCCGCTTCCTGCGCGTTCGGCCGCAGATCGCCCGCCTGCTCGACCAGCGGATGGCCGACATAGGTGCAGGGCGGGCCGCCGAGTTTCTTGTGCACGTCCGGCTCGAAGGGCAGCAGCCCCAGCACGTGATCGATATAGCGCCGCATCACCCGCGCCCGGCCCGGCCGCCACGCCCAGACCGAGGGCGAGACATAATCGACGATCGGAATCTGCGGGGCGTGTTTGCGGATCCGCCGCGCCACGCGATGGGTGAAATCCGGCGCGTCGATGATCACCACCACATCCGGCTGCTCCGCCACCGCCGTCCGCGCGGTCTGGCGGATACGGCCGAGAATCTTCGGCAGCCGCTGCGGAATGGCGGCCAGCCCGACAATGGCGAGGTCGTCGATGCGGAACAGCGAGGGCATGCCCTCGGCCGCCATTTCGAAGCCGCCGACACCGCGGAACACGATGTCCGGATGCCGCGCCTTCAGCGCGCGCATCAGCGCCGCGCCCAGCCGGTCGCCGGATTCCTCGCCCGCGACCAGAAACACCTTCATGCGCTCTCCCGCATTCCGATGACGAACAGGCCGGCCTTGTCGGCGGCCTCGATCAGCGCCTGCGGCTCGGCGACAATGGTGCCGCCGGCGATCACCGCGATGCCGGACAAACCCGCCGCCGCCGCGCCCTCGATGGTGCGCGGACCGATCGAGGGCAGATCGAAACGGCGATCCTGCCCGACCTTCGGCGCCTTCACGAGGACGCCGCCCGCCCTGGCGCGGATGCGCCCGTTGCGGCGCAGCTCGGCGACGCGCCTCAGCATTTCGTCGGTGCCCTCCGCCGCTTCCACGGTGAGCACGTGATTGTTCGACACCACGACCCCCTGGCCGACGTCATACGGCCCCATCGCCCGCAGCAGGGCGAAGCCGCGCGCGATGTCGGCCCGGTCGGTCTCGCCCGGCTGCCGCGCCCCGAGCGCGCCCTCCGGCGTCAGGATGTCGGGCGCCACTTCATGCGCGCCGAGCAGCCGGAAGCCGTGATGCTCGAAAATGCGCGCCACGCCCGACAGCAGATGATCGTCGCCGCCGTAATAGGCGCGGATGACGCGCGGCAGCACCATCAGCGTCTGCCAGTCGAGCGCAAGCTGGGAAATCGCCGGCCGCACCAGCGAGCCGATCATGATCACGTCGCGCACGCCTTCGCCGCGCGCCGTCTTCAGGAACCAGCCGACCTGGCCGATCTTCATCCAGTGATGCGGAAAGCGCTCGACCAGATCCTTGTCGGCAAAGCCGCGCAGCGGAAACAGCACCACCCGCCGCCCCTGCCGGATCACCGCTTCCGCAACTGTCAGCGGAAAGGTGCCGCCGCCGCAGATGATCGCGACCGGCCCGCTCTCGTTCGGCGCGCCCGCGCGCATCAGGCGCTCGCCGCCTCGCCCTCGGCGCCCGTGGAATCCGGCTTCATCAGCGGGCGGGAGCCGCCGTCGCGGATGAATTGCAGCACCTTCGCGACCAGCGGGTCCTCGCCGAAGGCGCGCGCCACGGCCTCGACGCGTTCCTTGAACACGCCGCGCACAAAAAACAGCGCTCGATAGGCCTGCCGCAGATTGTGAATGTCGGTGCGCGACAGACCGCGGCGGCGCATGCCGACCACGTTCAGCCCGTCGAGCACGCCGCGCTGGCCGACGCAGAAACCGTACGGAATGATATCGGCGGCGACGCCGGTGACGCCGGCGATCATCACGCTCTCGCCGATGCGCACGAACTGATGCACGGCGGAATTGCCGCCGATGAACACAAAATCCTCGACCACGACATGGCCGCCGAGTACGGCGTTGTTGGCCATGGTGACGTTGCTGCCGACCTTGCAATCATGGCCGACATGCGTACCGACCATGAAGAAGCATTTGTCGCCGACTTCGGTGACGCCGCGATCGTCTTCGGTGCCGAGATTCATCGTGACGTGTTCGCGGATATCGCAATCGGCGCCGATCACGAGCCGCGTCGGGCCGCCGCGATAGCGCGTCGATTGCGGCGGCGTGCCGAGCGAGGCGAAGGGCGCGATTTTGGTGCGGGCGCCGATCGTGGTGTGTCCGGTGACATGCACATGCGCGGTCAACTGGCAGCCTTCCGCGATCGAAACGTGCGGGCCGATGACGCAATAGGGTCCGATATGGGCGTCTTTCGCGATGACCGCGCCTTCGGCGATGCGAGCAGTCGGATCGATCATCGTCATGGAATTCTGCTTACCCGCTCACGATCATGGCGCCGACCTCGGCTTCGGCGACGACGTTGCCGCCGACCTTGGCCTGGCCGCGATACCACCACATGTTCTTGCGCCGCGCGATGTTGGTCATGTGATATTCCAGCGTATCGCCGGGCCCGACCTGCTTGCGGAACTTGGCCTTGTCGATGGTCAGAAAGAAGACCGTATTGGACGGGCCGCCGACCTCGCCCGACGAGATGCAGATGACGCCGGCGGTCTGCGCCATGCCTTCGATCATCAGCACGCCGGGGAAGACCGGATTTTCCGGGAAATGCCCCATGAATTGCGGCTCGTTGATAGTCACGTTCTTGATTCCGATTCCGGATTGCGAGCCACGGACATTCACGACCCGGTCCACCATCAGGAACGGGTAACGGTGCGGCAGCGATTTCAATATCCTGGCAATCTCGATGGCTTCAATCTGGGTCGGAGAATCGTTCATGGCAAATCACCCGGTTTGTCTGAACTGTCTGACTCTGCAGCCTCGTTCCGTCTGGCCAACCGCTCCAGCATAAACACTTCGCGCATCCATTGCTTGGCCGGCTTGGCGGGCGAACCGGCCCAGCGCGCGCCCGCGGGGACGACGCCATGCAGGCCGCTCGTCGCCGCGATCTGCGCGCCCTCGCCAACGACGGTCTGCGGCGCGATGGTCACGCGTCCGCCCAGCGCCACGTAATCTTCAAGAGTGACCGTGCCGCCAATCGCCGCGTGCGCGACGATCACGCAGTGACGGCCGATCGAAACGTTGTGGCCGATCTGGCAAAGGTTGTCGATCTTGGTCCCCTCGCCAATCACGGTGTCGCGGATGGCACCGCGGTCGATCATGGTGCCGGCGCCGATCTCGACATTGTCCTGGATGATGACGCGGCCCACCTGCGGAATCTTGATATGCCCGCCGGGCGCCATCGCATAGCCGAAGCCGTCCTGGCCGATCTGGCAGCCGGCGTGAATGATGACGCGGTCGCCGATCAGCGCATGCGTGAGCGAGCATTGCGGACCGATATTGCAGTCGCGCCCGATGCGGACATCGGCGCCGATCACCGCATTCGCGCCGACGATGGTGCCGGCGCCGATTTCCGCGCGCGGGCCGATCACGGCGCCCGGATCGATGGTGACGTTCTCTTCCAGCCGCGCGGTGTGATGGATGATGGCGCTGGGCGACGAGCCTTGCGCCTCGAACAGCGAGGACGGACGCAAGGCGTCGGGAAACAGGGCGCGGGAGACAGTGACATAGGCGCGGAAGGGATCGCGCACCTGCAGCGTCACCACATGTTCGGGCACGCGCTCGACCAGCCGGGCCGAGACCAGAC
>JAEWCJ010000477.1 GCA_023390695.1 Pseudomonadota bacterium
CCGGGCTTGTCCCGGCCATCCACGTCCCAATACGCTGGCCAATTGAAAGATGTTCATGCCTCGCCACAAGCGCGGGGATGACGACGTATTGCGAGGTTGCCATGGCCAACGATCGCTGGATCTCCGAAACCCTGTTCGACGATCTCAGTTTCCGCATGAGCTTCAAGGCGGAGCGGGTGCTTTACGAGACGAAGACCGAACATCAGGATCTCGTGCTGTTCGAGAACCGGCATTTCGGCAAGGTGCTGATGCTGGACGGCGCGACGCAGGTCACGACCGCCGACGAGTTCGTCTATCACGAGATGATGACGCATGTGCCGATCCTCGCGCATGGCAAGGCGAAGGATGTGCTGATCGTCGGCGGCGGCGATTGCGGCATTGCCGAAGAGGTGCTCAAGCACAAGTCGGTAAAGCGCCTGGTGCAGGTCGAGATCGACCAGTCGGTGGTGGATTTCTCCAAGGAGCATTTCCCGGAATTCACCGGCCCGGTTCTCGCCGACAAGCGCTTCGAACTGGTCATCGCCGATGGGATGAAATTCGTCGCCGAGACCGATCGGCAATTCGATGTCGTGATCGTGGATTCGACGGATCCGCAAGGGCCGGGCGCGGTGCTGTTCTCGGAAGAATTCTATGCCGGCGTGAAGCGCTGCCTGAAGCCGGGCGGCGTGCTGGTGACGCAGAATGGCGTGCCGTTCTTCCAGCCGGAGGAGCTGACCGCCAGCATCCGGAAATTCCGCAAGTTGTGGGCGGACGGCTCCTGCTATGTCGCGGCGATCCCGACCTATATCGGCGGTCACATGACCATGGGCTGGGCGACCGACGATACCAAGCTGCGGCAGCATTCGGTGCGGATGATCGCGCAACGCTATGCGCGCGCCGGCAGTTTCAGCACCCGTTACTGGACGCCGGAGGTGCATGTCGCGGCCTTCGCGCTGCCGCGTTTCATCGCCGAGCATGTGGCGTCGGCGAAATAACGCCGTCATTCCCAGAAACGCCTGTTCGCTTCGCGCTCGGCCTCACCGCGGCTGACGCCGATGTCGCGGAGCAGATGATCGTCGAGCCGCGCCAGGCTGCGCCTTTGTGCCTGGCGGCAGGCCTGGGCGGTATACCAGGCGACCCAGGTGCTGAGCCGCCGGCTGATGGCCGCGAACGGCGCCAGGCCGTGCAAGAACCGCGCTCCGGTTCCGGTCATGACGACCTCCTGCTGGATCATGTCCGGGACCGTTTAGCCGTTGCGGGACGGTGCATGTTTCGGCCGGCGCCGAAACGATCCGGCTTGCGATTGCCGCGTTCCGTGCTCAGATTCCGTGCATGACCGCTCACAACCAGCTCGCCATTGTCGCGGCCTGTGCCGGCGATCCGGCGCGCGCGAACATGCTGTCGCTGCTGATGGATGGCCGCGCCCGCACCGCCGGCGAATTGTCAGCCGCAGCGCATATCATGCCGCAGACCACCAGCGGGCATCTTGCACGCATGGTCGATGCCGGCTTGCTGGTGGTCGCGCAACAGGGCCGTCATCGATATTACCGTCTGGCGTCGGCGCAGGTCGGGCAAATGCTGGAGGGCATGATGGTGGTGGCCGCCGCCGATCCGGCAGCCCGTCGCTTCGGGCCGCGCGACGCGGCGATGCGCTTTGCCCGCACCTGCTACGATCATCTGGCCGGGCAGCTCGCCATCGCCATTGCCGACCGGCTGGTCGAGGCGGGATATCTCGTGCTTGCCGACGACGGAGGCGAGATCACCGATGCCGGGCGCGGGTTCTTTGGAAGACAGGGCATCGATTTGGACGTGCAGCCGCATCGGGCCTTCTGCCGGCCCTGTCTCGACTGGAGTGAGCGGCGTTATCATCTGGCGGGGACGCTGGGTGCACGGCTCAAACATTCGTTCTTCGAGCGTGGCTGGATCAGTCAGCAGAATGGGCGCCGGACGGTCGAAGTGACGGCGCTCGGCCGCAGACACATCCGCAACGCTTACGGAGTCACGCTTCCGGTCTGATCGGGTCATGCTGCCGGTGCACATACAGGCGAGCGCTACGGGGCCGAGCAGCGCGGCCTGTTTAGACTTTGCTTACCATGCCATGAATTCGCCGCGAACTGCGGCCCTTTCGACCCACACCCGGGCACCTGTTTAAACAGGCCTTTACGAGCGCACGGCACTTTGGGGTGTCTTGGGCAGGACTGCGTTCTTTGTGCGTTTGTTGTCGAAAAAGCTGATCGCCGCGGCGGCGGGTATCCTGATTGCAGGGATACCGATGGTGTTGTTCAATTATTGGTTGAACAACCTCATCCTCACGCAAACGCGGGACGACGTCGATTCAACTGCGCGCCGCAGCATAACCCTGGCGGAGCGGCAGATCGGCCAGGCTATGGGCCTGCTGGATCAGCTTGCGAATAGCGGCGTCGCCACCTGCAGCGAAGAGCATATCGCCGAATTGCGCCGGGCCAATCTGCATGCCAGCGGTATCACCGAATTCTCGATCATCGATCAGGCCGGGCGGACTCTTTGCAGCGATCTCGGCATCGCCTTGCGCCATCGCATCGTGCTGACGACCGCGCCGGTTGCCGACAGCACGATGGTCATGGACGTGATGGCGCTCGACGACAAGCCGCAGCGAATGCTGCGCATCCGCCGTCCGATCGGAGCCAACAGCATCGCCGCTCTCATCCCCGGGGATCTGCTGATCACCAAGATCTCGACGCAGGGCGGGCTGTTGCTGAATGCGCATGGGCGTATCGCCACCGCCGACGGCACCGTCCTGGCGACCGTGGGGCCGGTGACGGAATTCGGCAATCCGTTCGACTCGCTCGTGGTCAGCACGCTGGCGTCGAAGCGTTTTGGAATCAATGTGACGATGACGCGCCCCAGCTCAATGCTGTCGCGCGGTCAGGAAGAAATCCGCTTTCTGGGATCGATGGTGAACGGCGTGATCGCCGTGGCGTTGCTGTCCATCGGCATTCTCGTGCCCTGGCGGCAGCGCAAGAATCCGGTCGCCGAGATCGAGCGCGCGCTCAAGGCCGGGGAATTCGTGCCGTATTATCAGCCGGTGGTCGATATCACGACCGGCCGGCTGCGCGGATGCGAGGTGCTGATGCGCTGGCGCAAGGCGGATGGCACGATCGTTCCGCCGGCGGCCTTCATTCCGCTCGCGGAATCGAGCGGGCTGATCATGGAGATGACCCGGAGCCTGATGCGGAAAGTCGCGCAGGAACTCGGCCCGGTCAGCGAGATACGGCCGACCCTGCGCATCGGGTTCAATCTGGCGGCGGAGCATTTCAGCAATGACAGCATTGTCGAGGATGTCCGCAAAATCTTCGAGCATTCGCAGGTCAAGCTCACCCAGATCGTTCTGGAGGTCACCGAGCGGCAGCCGCTCGACGATCTCGGTCAGGCCCGCCGCGTGATCGGCGCCCTGCAGGATTTGGGCGTCAGGATCGCCATCGACGATATCGGCGCCGGTCATAGTGGTCTTTCCTATATCCTCAAGCTGGGCGTGGACATCATCAAGATCGACAAGATGTTCGTCGATGCCCTGGGCACCGAAAGCAGTTCGACGGCAATCATCGAGACGCTGGTCGAGCTTGCGCGCAACATGGATATCGAGATCATTGCCGAGGGCGTGGAGACGTTCGAGCAGGTCATCGCGCTGCGTGAGCACGGCATCCAGGCGGTGCAGGGCTATGTCTTCGCGCCGCCCTTGCCCGGCGCCTCGTTCCTGCGTCTGCTGGAAGCGACCGATCATCAATCGGACGAAAGCGGCGAGCAGGCACCGGCCGCGGCGCCCTTCGGATTCGGGTATCTGTCGTCGCGGCGCCGCGCGCATGCGGCGTGAATGCGGCCCGGCCGAGCTGGTCCTCCGGCCATTGCGGTGGAGCAGGGAGCCTGCGGCCCTTGCGCCCTGGATTGCCTCATGTTTGCCATCGGCATCGCGCAGAAAGACGCCATAAATTCAGTCATTGACGTCATTGACTTGGCAACATTGGCATTGGCCGCATGATGAAAGCCGTTTTGCTTGGCGCATGTTTGCTGGCGCTGACCGTGCCCGCGGCGGCGCAGAATGCGCGTCCGGCCGAGCCGGAAAACGGGCCCAAGCTGCTGGAAAACGAGCAGATCAAGGTGCGGGAATTACGCCTCAAGGCCGGCGCCAGGACTCCGAGCCAGACATTGCCGAACACATTTCTGTATGCATTGAGCGACGGCGAACTGGTATTTGCTCCGCCGGGCCGAACCCCTTACGAACTGTCCTTCAAGGCGGGCGAAGCGCTCTGGCTTTCGGCTCAGCAGGCCACGATTGCGAATGAATCGGATAAGGATATTCGTGCCTTGCTGGTCGAAATCAAGCAGCGGCCGGTGGCTGCCGGTGCCAAGGCAAGGGGAGCCGGCAAAGGAGCGAAGGGAGCGAAAGGCAAGGCAGGCGGCAAGCCCGCCAAACCCGCAGCGAAGAAGAAATGATGCGTTCGCGCGACCGCCGGCCGTACTCAGCCGCTCTCATTCAGGATGATGGTGATGAAAATACTTTGGATTATCGGCCGGATTGCATTCGTGCTGATTTTCATTTTGTCTGGGGCCCAGAAGCTGCTGGATATTTCCGGAACGTCGGCGATGATCGAGAGCAAGCTCGTGGTGCCGCCGATCCTGATCGATCTGGAAACGAAGCTGCAGTCTTTCACCGGCATGCCTCTGCCGAAGCTGCTGGCGATCCTCGCAGGCCTTGTTGAGATCGGCGGCGGGATCCTCATCGCCGCCAATATCGGAACGCGCGCCGCGGCCGCCGTGCTCATCCTGTTCACGGCGGCGGCGACTCTGACGTTCCACGATTTCTGGGCGATGACCGGCGCGGATCGCGCCGCCAACCTGATTCAGGCCTTGAAGAACCTGTCCATCATGGGAGCGCTTCTGGTGTTTTTCGTGCTTGGCTCATGGCGTCCGCTGGCCGGCGGCTACCGTGACAGAGAATCCAATCTGCGATACTGAGGGCACATGAAACAGAGAATGACATTATCGTTGCGGCGTATCGCGGCCCTGACTCTGGGCGCGGTTGCGCTGTCCGGGCTTGCGTTCGTATGCGCTGCGGCGCAGCCCGCGCATGCCTTTTTCAGGAATTACAGCGAGGCCTGGTGCGCCCAGATGGGCGACGGCATCGAGGATTGTTCCTATTACACGTGGCAGCAATGCCGTGCGGCAGCCTCGGGCACGGGGAATTTCTGCTACGCCAATCCGCGTTATATTCCGCAGGAAACCCGCAAGCCGAAACGGAAACCGTATCGCGGCTGAACAAAAGGGCGGCCAATTGGGCCGCCCAAGTTGATACGCCACGCGGGAGGAACCCCTCAAGCACGGCGCAAAACGCCATGCTCCCCGTGACCGGATGGACGCAGTGTGAGGCGATTCGCCGCACGCGTCACGCGAATTTTTTCCTACAGGGATACCGCTGTTTCAGTCCGGTTGGTTGCCGGCGCGTGTCCATGTGACCACGCTGGCGCCCCGCGCCGGGTCGAGCGGCCGGCGGGGACCAGGGATCAGCCCGCTGTCGGCCAGGATTTCTTCCGGGCTGCGCTGCGGCACATCGGGAAAGACCGGACGGCCGCCCGGCAGCCGCACCCCGGTTGCGCGCGACAGGTGAAAGCTGTCGTAGCGGGGCAGGAACAGGCCGAAAATATCGGTTCCTCCGAGGATCGCCACGGTCCCGCCTTCGACGTCGAGCGCCTCAAGCGCCTGCTCGAGCGGCATCCCGGCCGGATTCCAGGTGACCGCGTTGGGACACTCGGCAGGCCCCAGCGTCTCGACGCTGCGGCTGGCAATCAGCCGCCGCCGCTGCGGCGATTGCCGCTGCTTCTCGTGCGAATTGCGTCCGTGCACGATCACCGCGGCGCGATCGAGTTCTTCTGACAGGAATCGCTGGTCCGCCCCGATGACGAGGGCGTCGGGCATGATGCCGTCGGCATCCGCGAGCATGCCGTCGTCGGAGACGATGGCGTAACC
>JAEWCJ010000086.1 GCA_023390695.1 Pseudomonadota bacterium
CCGCGGCGCCGGGCTCCTGCCCGCCCGGCCGCTAGCTTTTGCGAGGCCGCAACAGCAGGCATGCAGACAAAAATCGGAAAATTTTACCGTCTTTAAACGGGAATCACGGCGTGATTCGCGCCGGTTCCCAGTGCGTTGAGTGCAATGTTGCCGCGGCTCCGCATCGAGGCCGCTGCGACTCGCAGATGGAAATAGGCCTCGGACGGCAGGCGCTGTCTGCCGCTGCCCGTTCGCAGGTGTCTCTGGCAAGCCGCTGCCTGAGCGGAATGTTTTCAGGAATTGCGTGCGTGCCCCGCTTCTTCGCTCAGACAATGGACTCCAAAATGACACTGCTTGGAAATCTGAACTCCCGCTTCCGGATCGGGACCCGCATCGGTGCAGGGTTTTTCATCGTTCTCACCTTGCTGGTGATCGTCGCAGCCAGCGGATATCTGGGACTGCGCGTGGCGTCCGATAGTTTCAACGATTATCTGCGCGTTTCGGAAAATGCGGAGCGTGTCGCTCAGGCGGATCGTGATTTCGTCGCGATGCGGCTGAACATGCAATTCTACATTCAAAATTCCGATGAAAAGGCGCTCGCCCGTGTGCGCGAGTTAAGCAAGCAGGTTCGTGCCGAGTACGATGCGGTCGCCAAGAATGCCGTGGTGGCGGAAAACCGCGATCTCGCCGCGCAGATCGTGGCGCAGACCGACAAGTATGTCGCGACCTTCGATGCCATCGTGAAGAACCAGAGCGAAGCCGGGGCGATCGTGTCCGGCTCGACCATTCCGCTGGGCAACAAGCTGCGCGATGTGCTGAAGGAAGTCGTCGATACCGCGACTCGCGAATACGATTTGTCATTCGCGAATTTGGCCGGGACTGCGATGGAACAGTTCCTGTGGGCGCGCGTGAACGGGCTGCAGCATAACCAGAGCAACAATCCCAAGCTTGAGGAAGCCGCCCGGGCGCAATTCGCGGCCATGGCGGAAACGATCAAGAAGATGGGGCAGGCTGCGCAGACGCCGGGGCGGCAGGATCATGTGCGGCAGTTGAATGAATCGCTGGCCACCTATCTGGGCGCGTTTGACAAAACGATGAAGCTCCTGGCGGAGCGCAAGACCCTGCTCGAAACCGAGAACAAGATGTCGGCTGAGATGATCACAAGCCGCTTCAAGCTCAAGGGCAACCAGGAAAAGCGGCTCGCCGAGATGAAGACAGCAAGCGAAGCCGCCATCATGACGGCCCAGCGGACGGCGCTCGTGATTTCCGTCATTGCGCTCCTGCTCGGGATCGCGCTGGCCTGGTTCATCGCCCGCGGCATCTCCAGACCCATCCTGTCGCTCTGCGGCGTCATGCGCGCGCTGAGCGGAGGCAAGCTGGACACGGAAGTGGCCGGGGCGGAGCGCGGCGACGAAATCGGCGAGATGGCGCAGGCCGTGCTGGTCTTCCGCGACGCCGGACGCGAAAAGCCGCGTCTGGAGAAGATCGCAGAAGAGCAGCGCCGGGAGGCCGAGGCCGAACGCGCCCGCAACGAAGCGGCCCAGCGCGAAGCGGCACGGCAAGTGGCCCAGGTCGTCGACGGACTGGGGCGCGGCCTTGAGCGGCTGGCGCAGGGCGATCTGACCTATCGTGTGCAGGACGATTGGGCCGCCGAATACAAGAAGATCCAGGAGGACTTCAACGGCGCCATCGGCCAGTTGCAGGACACGATCAAGAACATCGCGCTGTCCAGCAGCGAGGTGTCGAGCGCGGCGGCGGAAATTTCCACCAGCACGACCGACCTGTCGCAGCGGACGGAGGAGCAGGCCGCCAGCCTTGAAGAAACCTCCGCTTCCATGGAGGAAATGGCGGCGACGGTGAAGAAGAACGCCGAAAACGCCCAGCACGCCAACCAGCTCACGCAGGATACGCAGGAGATCGCCAATCGCGGCGGGGCGGTGGTGGCGGAAGCCGTCACTGCCATGGCGGCGATCGAGGAATCCTCGCGCAAGATCTCCGACATCATCTCGGTGATCGACGAGATCGCGCGGCAGACCAACCTGCTGGCGCTCAACGCCGCGGGGGAAGCGGCGCGCGCCGGCGAAGCCGGGCGCGGCTTCGCGGTGGTCGCTTCGGAGGTCCGCAGTCTCGCACAGCGGTCGTCGCAGGCGGCCAAGGACATTACCGACCTGATCACAAGCTCGTCCGGTCAGGTGCAGCAGGGGGTCGACTTGGTCAATCGTGCCGGTCAGTCTCTGAGCGAGATCATGCAGTCGATCAAAAACGTGGCGACGATCGTCGCCGACATCGCCAATGCCAGTTCCGAGCAGGCGTCGGGCATCGACCAGATCAACAAGGCGTTGAACCAGATGGACGAGGCGACGCAGCAGAATTCGGCGCTGGTCGAGGAAAATGCGGCGACCGCCAAGACCTTGGAGGACCAGCAACACGCCATGAGCGAGCGGGTCGGGTTCTTCCGCTTCGATCAGGACGGCGGTCTTGGTCAGCCGTCGGTCAGGAAACCTGTCCCGCAGACGAAAAAGGCGGGCGCCGTCGTTCGCGGCGGCCCGGTCGGCCGCATGCAGTCCAATCTCGCCACCGCGTTCAAGGCCGAGGCGGAGTGGGAAGAATTCTGAGCGCAGCGTCGCGAAGGCTTCCCGCCGATAGGTACTATTTTAAGTAATTCCTAATTTTTTTTGTGAAATGTTGGGCCGGGCCGGCGGCGCGCAAGCTTCGCCGGATCGGCCCTTCGATTTTGAAATGCAGGAATTTGGAATGGGAATACGGATCTGAGCCTTGATCCGCGGGAATTCACCTTCAGCCCATGGCTGTCCTACAGGACCAAACGCATGATCCGATTTCCTTCGCTGTCGATCTCGACCAAGCTCTATGCGCTGTTCGCTGTCCTCGCCGCGTTGACGGTTATTTTGGCGGGATACGCGGTGTTCAATTCCCGCCAGAATGCGATGTTGTCCGACCGTCTCCATTCGGCCTTCGCCGGCGCCCAGAATGTGGAACGGGTCAACAGCCTGATCTATGCGGTGGTGATGGAATCGCGCGGCATCTACATGTCGCCGGACATTCCGACCGCGAAGCGTTACGGCCAGAACCTGCTGAAATTCAACGACCAGATCGGCGACCTCGTGAAGAGCTGGAAAAGCGTGGTGCAGGCCGACGACGCCGCGCAGTTCGAGGCGTTCTCGAAGCGGATCGCGCAATTCCAGGACTTCCGCCGCGAACTCGTGCGGCTCGGCACCGAGGTCAGTCCGGCGGCGGGCCGTGAATGGGGCGACAACGAAGCCAATCGCAGTGTCCGCACCGCGTTGAACAAGGACATCGAGGCGCTGGCCCAGCTCTACAAGCAGCGGTCGGAGCTGATCAATGCCGAGCTTGCCGACGGCATCGTCCGCATGGGTGTGGTGATGACCATTCTCGGCATCATTGCCGTCTTATGTGCGGGCTGCGGCGTCCTGATCACCTGGCGCAGCGTGATCCGGCCGCTGGCGCGGCTGGTCAACACGATGGGTATTCTCGCGCATGGCGATCTGAGCGCCGAAGTCGACGGCCAGTCGCGCCGTGACGAGGTCGGCAGCATGGCCAAGGCGGTGCAGGTGTTCAAGGACAACGCGCTGGCGTTGCGCGAATCCGAAGCGCAGGCCGCCGACCAGCGCCGGATTGCCGAGGAGGAGCGCGCGCGCAACGAAGCGGCCAAGGCGGAATCCGCACGCCAGGTGCAGAAGGTGGTGGAAGGCCTCGGCGCGGGCCTGGCCCGGCTCGCCAAGGGCGATCTAACCTACCGGCTGTCCGACGAATTCGCTGCGGACTACCGGCAGATTCAGGACGATTTCAACGCCGCCATCGGCCAGTTGCAGGACACGATCAAGAACATCGCGCAATCGACCTCGGAGGTCTCCAACGCCGCCTCCGAAATCACCACCAGCACCACCGATCTCTCCCAGCGCACCGAGGAGCAGGCCGCCAGCCTGGAGGAGACCTCCGCCTCGATGGAAGAGATCTCGGCGACGGTGAAGAAGAATGCCGAGAACGCCCAGCACGCCAATCAGCTCGCGCAAGGCACCCGCAGCGTCGCCGACCGCGGCGGCGCGGTGGTGGCGCAGGCGGTGACGGCGATGGCGCGGATCGAGGAATCCTCGCGCAGGATTTCCGACATCATTTCGGTGATCGACGAGATCGCCCGGCAGACCAACCTGCTGGCGCTCAACGCGGCGGTGGAAGCCGCCCGCGCCGGCGAAGCCGGGCG
>JAEWCJ010000110.1 GCA_023390695.1 Pseudomonadota bacterium
TATGATCATGGTGCCGCGAAAGAGCTTGAAGGGGGTGGCGAGGATGAGCGTCGGCGCGCCGAGCCCGAAAGCCAGCGGCACGACGAGATACGGAAAATTCCCGATATAGAAATCGGCGGCCGAAAACGCGCCGGTGCGAACGGCCTCCTGCCGGTTCGTGCGGAAGAAGAGGCGGAAGGTTCTGAAGATATTGCCGTGAGGCCACAACAAGGCCTGATGCCGGACCAGACGCAGGATGCCGGAGGCGAGGATCACCGCCCACAGGAGATTGGCCAGAACCAGAAACCCAATGAGCGGCAGGCCGAGCAGCATGGCGAGCATCATTGCGATATGGCCGATGCGGCGCACCGCCTCATGCGTCTCGAAGAAGATGTATTCGTCGACGGCGACGCTGACGAAGCGCACCACGAACCAGACGAGGTTCAGGGAGACGAACATGAAGAACAGCGCGAACTCGACGGCGTGCAGAAGGGGCTGCGCGCGCGCGATCATGAAAACGAAACAGAGCGCGGTTCCAAGCGCCACCGCGCTGGCATAGAAGCCGGTCACGACGGCAGATTGTGCAGCGACGGTGCGGTCCGTCCGGCCGGCAAGGAAGGCCTCGCGCTGGCGCACGAACAGGATCCGGGTCAGGCCGAGATCCACCAGCCACAGCGACACGCCGAGCGTACCGACGAGAATGAACAGCGAAAAGCGTTCGGGGTCCAGAATGCGTGCAAACACGAAGGTCTGGATCAAACCCGCGACCAGGGCGCTGCCGGCGGTTGCCGAGCGCAGGAAGAGATAGGGAAGGGACAGGAAACGATCGCTCATCTGGTCGGTCCGGGCGCTGGCCGTGCGGTGGCGGGCTGTCTGCCGGCGGACAGCGGGATTGGGGCACCAGGCGACAAGCCTGCGCACCACCTAAAACGGCAGGTCTGAAGAAATCGCTTAAGAGTTTCGGGGCGAAGTGTCTCATAGATCGTTTACCCGGAGCCCCTAACACTGGCCGCGGATCAGGAACCCAGCATGTCCGCGAGCGCCCACATCCCTGCCATCAGCGTTGTCGTTCCCTGCTACAACGGGGCGCGCTTCATTGACCAGCTCATGGCGACGCTGGCTGCTCAGACGTTCCGGGATTTCGAGACCATCATCGTCGACGATGGTTCCGGCGAGGAGACGCGGGCCAAGCTCGACAATCTCGGTCCGTCGATCCGCGTCATCCATCAGGCCAATCAAGGCCCCGGCGCCGCCCGCAATACCGGCATCAAAGCCGCCCGCGCCGAGATCATCCTGGCGCTCGATTGCGACGACCAGCTCGATCCGACCTATCTGGAGGAAACGGTTGCCGTCATGCAGGCCGCTCCGCCGGACGTCGGCTTTCTGTTCACGCACGAACGCTTGTCGGGATTGCGGCAGGGCGTGGAGCCGCGCTATTTCAAGCTGTTTGACCAGCTCTTCATCAATCGCGTTCCCTCCTGTCTGATGATCCGCAAGGAAGCCTGGCGCCGAACCGGCGGATACGACGATGCGATGCGCGAGGGTTATGAGGATTGGGAATTCACCATCGCGATGGCCGCGGCCGGTTTTCGCTGCATCGAAATTCCCAAGCCTCTGTTCACCTACCGCGTCAGCAACGAGGGCCTCTTGCTGCGGCAGTCGGCGAAAATGCATGCGGAATTGTGGGGGCGCATTCGCCGCAAGCATCGCGATCTGTACCGCCTTCCCACCCTGTTGCGCATGTGGTGGGAGACGCGCCATCAATCCGGCGAACTGCGCTTGATGCGTGCGCTGGCGCTGCTGACGGTCGCGAAGCTGTTGCCCGAACACTGGTTTAACGCCCTGATCCATCGGGTGCGGGCCATCAAGATGGCGCAGGCATAACCCCGCGGGCTGCGCTATCGTGAATTAACGGACCGGCTGTGCTGCTGACGACGCAAGAAGCGGTGTGTTCTGCCGTTGCTGCCGCGCATGGTTGATGGTGGCCGCCGACAGGCCCCAGATCAGGCCCAGCAGCAGATAATAATGCCGCCAATGGTCGGTATCCACGATCGCACTTTCCAGGCTGAGTCCGAAATAGGCGGCAAACGTGACGATCAGATAATCCTGCCACGGCGTGCGGATCATCGCCGCGCGTAACCCGATCGCAAGCGTCGTCAACACCATGGCGAGGTAGGTGATGCCGCCGATCCAGCCATGATTGAGCATGGTTCCGAGATAGGAATTGTGCGACACGAGTCCATATTGCACGGCGAAGACCCAGGGCCCCATGCCGTTCCAGTTATCCAGCATCTCTTCGATGCTGCGCTGCTGGATATTGAAGCGGCTGCCCTCCGTGCCGGTGTCGTAGGATTGCAGCAGGGTGGCGCGCTGCAGGAACATCTGCCGTACTTCGTCGATCGACACCAGAACCGTCACGAGCACGGCCAGAACTGCGACAGCGGCGAGACTCGACAGCACGATACGCTGGCGCGCTACGGGACTGGGACGCGTGATGAGCAACAGCAGGACCATCGTCGCCGCCGAGACGGCGAAGTGTCCCCAGGCGCCGCGCGAGAACGCGAGCAGGAGACCGAACAGAATGATGAAGCCGGAGACGACATAGCGCAATTTGAAGTTCCCGGCGAGAAAGCGCTCGCCGATCATCAGCAGCGGCAGGATCAGAAACGGACCGAAAATGTTGGGATCCTTGAAGGTGGAGACGGCGCGATTGTTCATCATGAACATGTCGGCCCCGGGGAAGGCCTTGAAATAGCCGGCGATGCCCAGCAGTGCGGCGATCACGGCGGCCGGGATATAGGCTGCACGGAGAATGCGGAAGCGCCGCTCGCAATCCTCACTGAAGATGAAGGCGAAGATGATCCCGCTCAGGCCGAGATAGCCCGAGATCATCATGAACTTGACGCCGTCCTGGTAATCGAGGACCTGCATCAATGACATGAAACCGCCGATCTCGAAGATCGCCAGCATGATGACCAGCGGCATCACCTTGCAATCGATAGGCACGCGTGCCCACAGGCAGGCGACGCCGAGCAGCATGGCGAGGAATTCGTAGGGCGCTGGCTGCACGATGGTGAGAAAGCTCGACAGAATACAGATATACAGAAGCGCCTCGAGGATCTTGACCCCGAGCGGCTTCACATGGCCGAGCGCAAGGGACGCCGGCGCGGCAAACCGTGCATCGTCGAGCGTGATCAATTGCGTCTCTCTCGGTCTTCGGCTGGACGAATGGCATTGCGTTGGCTGGCGGCGCTCGTTCCGCGCGAGTAGTTCATCGTGGCCACAGCCAGCCCCCAAATGATCCCCAGCAGCAGGAAAAAGTGGCGCCAATGATCGGTGTCGATGACAGCGCCTTCAGCGACGGCACCCAGAAATGTTGCCATGCCGACAATCAGGAAGGGTTGCCACGGCGTCGCGACAAGGACCGCGCGAAAGCCGATCCCCAATGTCAGCAGGATGAGCACGATATAGCTCACCCCGCCAAGCCAGCCGTAAACCAGAAATGCCTGCAGATAGACGTTGTGTTGCTGCAGGCCATAGATGCGGGAAAATTCAAACGGACCGAGACCGAAGGGATTCTGCAATACCTCGGTAAGAGCGAGGAACTGCAGGTAGAACCGCCCTTTGTCGGTGCCGGCATCATAGGATTGAAAGAGCTTGGCCCGCTCGCTGAACATCTCGCCGATCACTTCGAAGGAAAGCGCGAAGGTCAACAGGGCTGCAAACCCGACAAGCATGACGGTGACGATTGTGATCAGCCGGCCACGGGCACGCAGATCGGCGGCCGTCAGAAGCATGAGACCGACCATGGTGGCCACGGACAATGTGAAATGAAACCACGCACCTCGTGAAAAGCTGAGGAACAGGCCGAGCAGCATGATCAGGAGCGTGAAGAGGGGAAGGAGTCTTATCCTGTCGCTCAGCAGGGTCTGCATCAGAATGAGGATCGGAAAGATCAGGAACGGGCCAAATACGTTCGGGTCCTTGAACGTTGATTGGGCGCGATCCATCGTCGCAAAGGCTTCGCGAGCGCCGGGAAACAGATCAAAATATCCAATGATGCCGATGATGGAGGCTACCAGTCCGGCGAGAATGTAGGCGGTCCGGAGGAGCGAAAGTCTCTGTGCGTCGCCTTGTGCGAACAGGCAGGCATAAATGACCGCCGTCATGGCGAGAAACAACGACACTGAAACGAACTGAAAGGTCTTGTCCTGGCCGAGCACCGGAATGGCGGCGCCAAGCCCGCCCACATTCCAGAGAAGCAGCAAGACAATCAGAGAGAGCAGCTTCCTGTCGACGGTGACGCGCGCCGAAATACAGAGGAAACCAAGGATGGCGGCAGCCGCCTCGTAGGGCGACGGTTCAATGAAAACGAAGGGGCTGATCAGAATGACAAGAAAAAGCGCGCCGTTGACAAGGCTGTTGGCCACCGGCGTCTGGCGCGTGCCATAGACGGGCGGAACTGCAGCGGCATCGTCCAGCGTGATCAATATGCATTCTCGGTTTTCATCAGGGCAAACGGCGTGATTGCCACGATGTACAGATCGAACAGAACCGACCAGTTCTCGATGTAGTAAAGGTCGTATTCGACGCGTTTCTGGATCTTGTCCTGGGTGTCGGTTTCACCGCGCCACCCGTTCACCTGTGCCCAGCCGGTGACGCCGGGTTTGACGCGGTGGCGGGCGAAATAGCCGTCCACGACCTCGTCATAGAGGCGCGCAGCAGCCTTGGCGTTCACGGCGTGCGGGCGCGGCCCGACCAGCGAGAGGTTGCCCTTGAACACGACGTTGAACAGTTGCGGCAATTCGTCGAGGCTCGCCTTGCGGATGAAGCGGCCGACGCGGGTGACCCGCGGATCGTCCTTGGTGACGAGTTTCGAGGCCGTCGCGTCGGAGGCTTCCACATACATGGAGCGGAACTTGTAGACCTCGATCAGGTCATTGTTGAAGCCGTAGCGCTTTTGCTTGAACAGGACGGGACCGCGGCTGTCGAGCTTGATGGCAAGGGCTACGACGGCCATGACCGGCAGGGCCGCGAGCAGAACGAGGCCTCCGACGACCTTGTCGAAAAGCCATTTCATGACGACGTCCCAGTCCGCCATCGGGCGATCGAAGACGTCGAGGACCGGAACACTGCCGATATAGGAATAGGAGCGCGGGCGGAAGCGCAGCTTGTTCACATGCGCCGCGAGCCGGATATCGAGCGGCAGCACCCAGAGCTTCTTCAGCATCTGCAGAATGCGGGTTTCGGCCGTGATCGGCAGCGAGAAGATGACGAGATCGATGCGCGTGCGTCTGGCGAATTCGACGAAATCGTCGACAGTCCCGAGCTTCTCGAAACCGGCGCAACTGTTGGGTGAGCGTTCGTCATTGCGATCGTCGAATACGCCGACGATCTGGATGTCGCTGTCGTGCTGGTGACGCAACGCCGAGATCAGATTGGCCCCGGGCTCGCCGCCGCCGACAATCACAGTCCGCCGCGTCAGGCGTCCGTCCTGCATCCAGCGGCGGACGATGGTGCAGAGG
>JAEWCJ010000162.1 GCA_023390695.1 Pseudomonadota bacterium
GCGTGCAGCCATGCACCACGAAGCGCGGCAGGAAGCCGGTGCGCGGGAAGAAATTGTTGGCCTTCTCCATGTCGCCATAGACGAACACGTTCTCCCAGGGCACCAGCACCTTGTCGAGAATGAAGACGGCGTCGTTCTCGTCGACCCGGCTGGACAAGGGATAATCGAAAGGCGAGCCCATCGCGGTCGAGGTCATCTCATAGGAGGTGCGGCAGATGAATTTCACGCCCGGCGCATTGGTCGGGATCATGAACACGACGGCGAATTTCTTGTCCTGCACCGGCATCAGCCCGTGATGGGCGACGAAGGTGTAATTGGTCAGCACCGAGCCGGTCGCCACCACCTTCGCGCCCGACACGATGATGCCGGCATCGGTTTCCTTCTCGACATGACAGCAGACGTCGCTCACCTCGTTCGGCGGGCGATCGCGGTCGACCGGCGGATGGATGATGGCGTGATTAATGAACGGCACGCGCTCCTGGCTGTATTTGTACCAGCGCTTCGCATTGGCCTGATAGGGATCGTAGAAATCGGCATTGGCGCCGAGCGTCGCCAGGAACGCCGCCTTGTAATCGGGCGCACGGCCGAGCCAGCCATAGGTGAGCCGCGCCCATTCGGCGATGGCGTTGCGGCCGGCCAGCATGTCCTCCAATGTCTTCGGCGCCTTGAAGAAGGCATGCGTCATGCCGCCATTGCCGGTGTCGGTCGGCAGCAGCAGCTTGTCCTTGCGCGCCGGGTCGTGCAGCGCATCGTAGAGGCGTGCCACCATGCGGGCGGTGTTGCGGAAGGCCGGATGTGTGGTGACGTTCTTGACCTTCTCGCCGTAGATGAAGACCTCGCGCCCATCATCGAGCGAGGCGAGATAGTCGGCCCCGTTCTGCGGCGCCGCGACATCGATTTGTCCGATCGTTTCCGGTCTCGCGGCAAAGGCTTCCGGCGTCTCGCGCGTGGCGGCCGTCATGGCGTCTCTCCCCGTGTATGGCGGCGCTTCATGTCTGTCGCCGCTGAGAGCGACGAAACGGTGACGTCAAGGCGAGCGTCAATATTCGGGAGATGCGTCGGCCGCGCTAGTTCATGTACATCGAGATCTTCGACGCCGCATCGCGCAGCGCCGGCAGGAACGATGCGCACATTTCCTCACGCGAGGTGCGCGTCGCATGCGCCGAAAGATTCAGCGCCGCCACCGCCTGACCGCGACGATCGACAATCGGCACCGCGATCGAACGCAGCCCGGTCTCCAGTTCCTCGTCGACGATCGAGAACCCCTGCACACGATCGTCGCGGATCCGTTCGAACAGCGCCTGCGGTTCGGTGATGGTGTTCTGCGTATAGCGTTCCATGCGCGCCGCCCGCAGGCGCCGCCAGATATCCGCCTCGTTCAGAAATCCAAGCTGCACGCGCCCCATCGAAGTGTGGAAAGCCGGCAAGCGGGTCCCCACCGACAGCGCGACCGACATGATGCGCTGGGTGGGCACGCGCGCGACATAGACCACTTCCGCATCCTGCAGGATCGAGGCCGAGCTCGATTCATGAATCCGCTCGCTCAGGTCCTTCATCAGCGGGACCGCGTGATCGATCCAGTTCTGCGTGGAGAGATAGGCGAAGCCGAGATTGAGAATGTTCGGCGTCAGCGAAAAATGCCGTCCCTCCTGCATCACATAACCGAGCTCAGACAACGTGTGCAGCACCCGGCGCGCGGTGGCGCGTGAAATCCGGGTGGCGGCAGCAGCCTGTGACAGGGTCATCGCCGGCCGGTGCGGTCCGAACGCATCCAGCACGGCCAGCCCCTTCGCCAGCGTGGTCATGAACTCCTTGTCGGCGCCGTCCGTCGGCGAATCCGGCCGGAACTGGCGGCGCGGCGCGGTCGGCTGAGATGCGGGCACTTCCGGTCCGGCTTTCACGCGGGAGGCCATGCGAGGAAACCCTATTCGGATAACGAACTTAGGTTCGATTATCGAACGAATGCGGCACGAGTCAAGCGGTGTCAGGCGCGACAGGACGGCCCGGGGCCGCCCTGCCCGCGCGGGACGCCGCTACGACGCGAGTTTCACGGGAATTTTCAGGTAATGGACGCCGTTCGATTCACCGGGCGGGAACTTGCCCGCCCGAATGTTGACCTGGATCGACGGCAGCAGCAGCAGCGGCGCCGCCAGCTTGGCATCCCGCGTCTCGCGCATCGCCACGAATTCGTCTTCGCTGATGCCGTCGTGGACGTGGACGTTGCGGGCGCGTTCCTCGCCCACCGTGGTCTCCCACGCATATTGGTCGCGGCCCGGCGCCTTGTAATCGTGACACATGAACAGCCGCGTCTCTGCCGGCAGGCTGAGAATGCGCTGGATCGACCGATAGAGCGCCCGCGCGTCCCCGCCCGGGAAATCGGCGCGGGCCGTGCCATAATCCGGCATGAACATCGTATCGCCGACGAAGACGGCGTCTTCGATCTTGTAGGAGACGCAAGCCGGCGTATGGCCCGGGGTATAAATCACCTCGCCGGAAAGCCCTCCGATGGCGAAGCGCTCGCCGTCCCTGAACAGGTGATCGAACTCGCTGCCCTCGCCCGACACGTCGGTGGCGTTGAAGACCGGCCGGAAGATGCGCTGGACCGCGCGGATATGCTCGCCGATGCCGACTTTGGCGCCGGTCTTCATCTTGATGTAGGGCGCGCCGGACAGATGATCGGCATGGGCGTGGGTCTCCAGCACCCACACGATCGTCACGCCGGCCTCCGCGGCGAATTGCAGGATCGCATCGGCCGAGGCCACCGACGCCTTGCCCGAGCGGTGGTCGAAATCGAGCACCGGATCGATCACGGCGCCCTCGCCGCTGGCGGGATCCCAGACCAGATAGCTCACGGTGTTGGTCGGTTCATCGAAAAAGGCCCGGATTGCGGGCTTGTTTGCCACAGCCATGACGGCATCTCCTTCTGTTCTTGAC
>JAEWCJ010000174.1 GCA_023390695.1 Pseudomonadota bacterium
CTGGCGCGACCTGCCGGCCTTGCGCGAGGTGCCTGGCCGCGAGCATTGGTTCTTTCCGCCGGCCCCGCATCTCGGGCATGTGAAGGACATTGTCGTCGACGGCAAGCGCCTGTTCGTCGGCATCGAAGTCGGCGCGGTGCTGGTGTCGGAAGGCGAAGGCAAGAGCTTCACGCCGCTGCCGATCGATCCGGATCCGCGCGAAGTCGATCTGCATCGCGTGCTGGTGCATCCGAAGAAGCCGGACCGCATCCTGATCTCGAACGGTCTTGCCGGCACCATGGTCAGCGAGGATCGTGGACAGACCTGGCAACGCGGATTGAACCCGCCCGGCATCGATTATCCCGATCCGCTGGTCATGCACCCCGATGATCCAGACCTGCTGTTCATGGCGGGTGCGGTCGGCTGGCCGCCGCATTGGTACAAGATCGGCCGCGCACGTACCAAGATCGCGCGCAGCCGCGACGGTGGGAAAACCTGGCAGCGCCTGCTCGGCGGATTGCCGGACGGCCAGCGTGCCATTTTCGGCGGACTGACGCTGGAGGCATGGTATGGCGGCTTCGCGGTCTATGCCGCCGACAGCGACGGGCAGGTATTCGAGAGCCGCGACGGCGGCGACACCTGGCAGATGATCGCGGAAGTCGGACCGGTGTCGAAGGGCGATTTCTACAAGGCGCTGGCCAAGGGCCGCCCGCCGATCGCCAATCTCGACGGCATGACATTCGGCGACAAGGCGAAAGCGCGCATCGCGGCGGCGAAAGTCTGAGTCTCTCTGGGCGGACGAGCCGGAATCGGACACCATCGCCGCGCATGCGAGACAAAGGAAATCCGTCATGGCCGCAGACGCCAGTCCGTCCGTCATCCAAACCGCGATCCGTGGCTGGCAGGATGCCTTTGCTGCATTGTCGCGGATGCCGCTCGTTTTCGGCATTGCCATCGCCGCGCTCTGTATCCTCAACATTCTGACGCTGACGCTCTTCGTCGATTCTGCGGATGCCAGGACCTTCGGCGCCGAGATCCTGAGTTTCGTGTTCGGCATCGTGCAGGGATTTCTGCTGACGCCGCTGGCCATCGCGGTGCATCGTTTCGTGCTGCTCGACGAGGTGTCCGGCAGCTACGTTCTCAATCCGGGCGAGCCGCGCTTCATGCGCTTCTTCCTGTTCGCGGTACTGGTTCAGGCTTTGATGCTCGCGCCGAGCCTGCTGATGGTTGTCTCCGTGACGACCGACGGAACCATGACCGCCATTTTCGGCATTGCGTCCGTAGTTGTGTTCGTCCTCGTCATGATCGTGATGGTGCGGAGCCTGATCCTGTTTCCCGCCATTGCGGTCGACGCCCCCGGTGCCGCGTGGAGCAATGCGCTGGCCGATACAAAAGGGCATAGCTGGACGGTATTTTTCACAGTGCTGGTGACGTCGATCCCCGCTGTGCTGATCGTTGTGCCGGTGATTTTGATCTGGATGGACGGCGAGCCGGGATCCGGTGCGCGGATCGTCATCTCGCTGGTTCAGTCCCTGGTGGGAGCCTTGTCGCTGGCCGCTTTCGCCGCGATGGCATCGCATCTCTATGCCGCTTTTGGGACAAGGCTGGGCCGGACGGCAGGTCTTTGAAATCCGTCGGCGCATCCTACATATCGCACCCGAATAACCCGGAGTGCGCCCGATGCTGGATGTCTCTCCTGCATCTTTGAATGAATTCGAAGAACACGATGCGCCGCAGACCGTCCCGCAGCCGGACGGCGATGCGGCGATCCTCGACGCCTATTCCAATGCCGTGATCGCGGTCGCCGACCGGGTCGGGCCGGCGGTCGTGCGCGTCGAAACGCGCCCCGACGGCGGCAAAGGCAACGATTCCAGGGCGGGCCGGGGCGGCGTCGGGTCCGGCGTCATCATCGCGCCGGACGGCCTCGTGCTCACCAACAGCCATGTCATCGCCGGCGCCCGCGAGGTGCGGCTGACCGATTCCGAAGGCCGTGAGATGCAGGCCCGCGTACTCGGTGACGATCCCGACACCGATCTTGCGCTTCTGCATGCCAATGCCGGGCATAATCTGCCGTCCGCTGCGCTCGGCAATTCCAAGTCGCTGCGGCGCGGCCAGCTCGTCGTCGCCATCGGCAATCCGCTCGGTTTTGAATCGACGGTGACGGCCGGCGTTATCTCGGCGCTCGGGCGCACCTTGCGCGGGCAAAGCGGACGCCTGATCGAAGACGTGATCCAGACCGACGCTGCGCTCAATCCCGGCAATTCCGGCGGGCCGCTGGTCTCCTCGCATGGCGAAGTCGTCGGCATCAACACCGCGATCATCATGGGTGCGCAGGGCATTTGCTTTGCGGTCGCCAGCAACACGGCGGAATTCGTGCTCAGCGAATTGATCCGGCACGGCCGGGTGCGGCGCGGCTTTATCGGCGTCGCCGGCCAGACCGCGGCGATCCCGCGCGTGCAGGCCCGCGCCGCCGCGATCGGCAATGCGTCCGGCGCCATGATCACCGGGCTCGAAGCCGGCGCGGCGGCCGATAGCGCCGGATTGCAGACGCTGGATGTGATCGTGCGCGTGGACGGCGAGCCGGTGACCGGCGTCGACGACCTGATCAGACTGTTGAACGCCGACCGCATCGGCCGCGACGTCGTTTTCGACGTCCTGCGCCG
>JAEWCJ010000227.1 GCA_023390695.1 Pseudomonadota bacterium
ACATGAGACTTCTTCGGAGCGGAACATGCTGAAGATCTGGGGCCGCAAGGCCTCGTCGAATGTCCAGAAGGTCCTGTGGGCATGCGGTGAGTTGAACCTGCCCTTCGAGCGCATCGATGTGACCGGAGAATATGGCGCGACCAAAGAGCCGGCCTATCTTGCGATGAATCCGAACGGTCTCGTCCCGACGGTCGAAGACAAGGGCCAGACGCTCTGGGAATCCAACACCATCACGCGTTATCTGGCGCGCGAATATGGCCAGGGGATACTCGAGCCGGCCGATCCGATCGAGCGCGCGCGGGCAAGCCAATGGATGGACTGGCATTTGTCTGTACTCGGCCCGGTCATCACACCCGTATTCTGGGCCACCTATCGTCAGAAACCGGAACAACGCGACCACAAGGCGATCGAGGCCGCCAAGGCGAAAACCATCGCCGCCATGACGATCCTCGATCAGCAACTCACGAAAACGCAATACGTCGCCGGCGACACATTCTCCTATGGCGATATCCCGGTCGGCATCATGACCTATCGCTATCGTCAGATCGTTCCGGAGCGCCCGCAACACGACGGCCTCGAGCGCTGGTTTGCGCTGATCGAGAAACGCCCCGCCTTCCACGAACATATCGGCAGCCTGCCGCTGGCCTAACCACCAAACTCAATCCGGAATTGAAACATGGGAATGTTGGTCGACGGCAAGTGGCGGCGCGATGACGAACCGGCAGCGCTGACAAGCGCCGGCGGCGAATTCCAAAGGGTCGTGAGCGGATTCCGCGACCGCGTAACGGCAGACGGCTCGTCGGGCTTCAAAGCCGAGGCTGGACGCTATCATCTCTACGCGGCCTATAACTGTCCGTGGGCGCATCGCGCGCTGATCTACCGCGCCGTCAAAGGCCTGGAAGATGCGATCACCGTCGCCTACGCACTGCCTGCGGATCGCGACAATGGCTGGACCTTCGACACCCGTGCAGGTCTTGAGGACTGCACGCCCGATACCGTGAACGGCTTCAGATATCTGCATGAGGCCTACACGGCGACCGAGCCGGCATATACCGGCAAGGTGACGGTGCCGACGCTGTGGGACACCAGGACCAGGCGCATCGTCAATAACGAGTCATCCGAAATCATCCGGATGATGGATACCGAATTCGGCGACGTCGCACGCGTGAAGACAATCTTCTATCCCGAGACGCTGCGAACTGAAATCGACCAGATGAACGACTTCGTCTATGCCAATATCAACAACGGCGTTTATCGCGCGGGCTTCGCGCAATCGCAGGCTGCATACGAAAAGGCGTTCGACGCATTGTTCAGCGCGCTCGACGAACTGGAAGCCCGACTCGGCAAGCAGCGTTACCTGATCGGCAATCAGATCACCGAAGCAGACTGGCGGCTGTTGCCGACATTGCTGCGCTTCGACGTCGCCTATAATTCACTGTTCAAGTGCAACAAGAAGCGGCTCGTCGAATACCCCAACCTGCAAAACTACATGCTCGATCTCTATGGCCAGCCCGGCGTCGCCGGCACGGTCAAGCCCTATTACTATCTGCTCGGCTACTGGTCGCAGAAACGCATCAATCCGACCGGTATCATTCCGAAGGGACTGCCGCTCGACCTCACCTCAAAACATGATCGCGCCCGCTTCGCGGCGTGATCGATAGGACGCTCATGATTTCCGTTCCGGACATTCTGCCGAAACTCCTGATTGCCGCCTTCTTTCTCGTGGCAGGAGGCTTCAACATCAAATCATGGGTGCATCTTCGTAACGAAGTCGCAAGCAAGGGCGTTCCAGCGCCCTCGCTCCTGCTGGCGCTTGCCATTTTTACGCAAATTGCCGGCAGTCTCGCCCTGTTCATCCCGGGCCTGACCGCCTATGGCGCATTGGCGCTGATTGCATTCACGGTGATAGGCACGCTCCTGTTCCATGCCTTCTGGCGTTATTCAGGGCATGAGCAATTCATTCACCGCAATTTCTTCCTGGGCAATTTTGCGGTCGTGGGTGGCTTGCTTTTGCTGCTGGGATAGGATGTCGATCCAGCGAAGCCGGAGAGGATCGATATGCGAATGTTGCGCCCGTTTCTTGTCGTCGCGGCCATGGCCGGCTTTTCCTGCCCGCCGGCCGGAGCCCAGGAGGCCATCGGCATGAAGCTCGAGGCCGCCGGCTTCGTCATGCGCGAGGCCAACACCTCCAAGAAGCTGGAGCGCCTGAAAACCCTGCCGCCGCATAAATTTGTGCGCCGAACGAAGAACGGCTCGCCCTATTACATCTATGCCGATCCGACCTATTGCAAATGCGCGCTGATCGGCAGTCAGGCTGCCATGAATTCCTATCGCGACATGGTGAGGCCGATTACCCCGCCGCCCGGCTACCGTGAATTCGCGGGCAACATGGGGGGCTCCGGCGACTCCATGGCGTCGGAGATGTTCGAGGATATGAGCCATAACGGTGAAGCCGGCATGGAAGACGACATCTTCTTTCCAGGCTTCTGAGCAATTACGTCGCTCAGCGAGCCAGCCCTCGGCGCTTCGCCATGCATGCGGCCTGTACGTGATCGATACCGGACTTGGAATGCGAGTCAGGAACTGCATACCGCTAAAGCGGTATGCAGTTCCTTCACGTCATGTTGGATTTCAATTCTGGTGCTTGCGCAGCCGGAAAGCCAGCATGACCCAGGTGATACCGAAGGCCACCGAGTAGGCGGCAATCGCCCAGATCAGGCCGAGCGCGCCGGCACCCGGCGCCGCCAGAACGATCAGGCCGAAGATCACCGACAGCACGCCGCCCAGAATGAGCCACCATTCGTTGTCGATTTCCTTGCGCAGCTTGATGGCGCCGTAAATCTCGAAAACGCCGTGTACCAAGGCCCAGGCGCCGATGAACAGCACCAGCACGATAGCGGTGATGCCCGGCCACAGGAATGTCACGACGCCGGCCGCAATGCCGGCCAGACCGACCAGCACCAGCCACCAGGTCGGCAGCGGCTTGAGACGGCCGGTGAACGCGCCGATCAAGGCCAGCACGCCATCGACCAACGCGAATGCGCCGTACAGCACCACAAGCGCAAACAGCGTGATCCCCGGCCACATGAAGGCGAGAACACCGAAGACAATGGACAGAATCCCGCGCAGCAGCACAAGCCACCAGGCTTTGGCCAGCGCATGCAGCATGGGACGCGGCGTGATCGTGGGACTAACGGAGCTAACAGACATCTTTACCTCCTCGTGCGCACCGTGCGGGACGATCCGCAGCATAGCGCGCGCTTATCATCCAATGCGCAACCAAAAGAATCGGACGTCCAGAGGATTAAGCGACCCCTGCCGTGACCGGCAAAAAGCGCTTCGAAGTCACGATAAATTATACTTCAAAAGGTGCCGGAAAGCGACGTCCGTCAACGATTGCCGATCGCGATGAGTTGCATCCGCCGATTGGCCGAGGCTCCGGCCTTGCCGCGATCCTGCAATTGCTCCTCGCCCAGCCCAAGCGCCACAATCCGCTGCGGAGAGACCCGGAAAGTGGTGACCAGTGCCTCACGAATGGCGCTGGCGCGCTTCTGGCTCAGGTCCAGATTGTTCTGGCGTTTGCCGGTCGCCTCGATATGCCCGACCACCAGGAATTTACGGTCCAGAAGATACGGATGATAGAGCGCGTCCGCGATCCGACCGAGCGTGTTGTAGGATTCCGGCCGGATGATTGCGGAATCGGAATTGAACTGGATGTCCAGGGTCAGTTGCGGGAGCTTGTCAAGTTCATCCAGCAGAGGAAGCCGGTCCTGCGGTTTGTGGCCGGCCGCTTTCTTGATCCGCTCCAGCGCCCGTTCATGGATGTCCTTGACGTCGATCTCGACGGATTCTGCCGGTGCCCGCAACACATCGACGAAATTATCGGAACTCAGCCGGACCTGTGCCAACGAGGAAGCTGGAAGAGCAACGAGGGCCGCCAACAACCCGAATCTCACATATCGCATCGGTCGGATCCCGCCCCCTTGCTTACGCAGTCTCAACGAAAATTCGCTTCGGTCAGCGCCTGGCTGCATCTCCAGCCGACACGCTTGGCGCTCAACAAGCATTCGATGACCGCACCGTCATCCTTCTGGGCCGCGGCGCACAGCTTCTTGGCGTCGGCTTCGCACTGCTTCAGAACCCCTCTCCTCGACTGCGCACGCCTGTCGATCAGATTGAAAACCCTGCCATAGGTATCGCGGCAAACCGGCGTCAGGATTGCCTGATTGCGGCTCAAGCAATTCTTCAAACGATTGTTGCCGAGATTGACGCCGGCACAATTGATGTCGATATCCTTGCCGCAGGCGGCCGCCAACATGTCCAGCGCTTCGGTAAAACTCACCGTCGGCGTTGGCTGCTGGGCCTGGGCTTGCGGCACAGCCAGACAAGCAATGCTAGCAGCGATCCATGCCGACGCGAAATGACGCGCTATTCCGTACATGAGGCCCCCGACTTCTTCTTCTATCACCATCCCTCGATCTCGTCCTGCGCCTGAATTCCGGTCGAACGCCCGTCCTGGCCGACACGCGGATATCACTTTCGTCCCATTGTAACGGAGATTCGCTCCGGCACCGGTTCCGCAGCCGCGCATTTATGCGCCAGGCCGCACATAAAGGCCGTCGCCGTGAGATTTTTGCACGGCGGAACGCCCCCGGCGGTACGAGATCGTGGCACGCGGGGGCCGGTGAGCTTCTGAACGCGGCTGGGCAGCGGGCACCGATTCGGAACAATGCTGCTTTTCGTCAGTCTGCGCTGTAAGACCTGCTCATCACAGCCACAGGAGCGAAATACCGTCCGGAATCCGGCGGCACCCAGTCCACGACGAACCCAACAGCAAGGAAACAGGAATGCGTCTCTGCCGTTTCGACGAGAACCGCCTCGGGCTTGTGACAGGCGACGAGGTCGCCGACGTTTCGGCCGCGCTCGATCTGCTGCCTCAGGTCCGCTGGCCCCTCCCTCCTGGCGACCTGCTGATTGCCAATCTCGATAAAGTGCGCAACCGCATCGCAGCACTGGCGGAAAGCGCGCCGCGCCAGCGGCTGGACCAGATCAAGCTGAACAGCCCCGTGGCCAATCCCAGCAAGATCATCGCGGCGCCCGTCAACTACATGAAGCATGTCGAGGAGGCGCGCGCCGACGCCGGCATCAATTTCGGCACCGATATCAAGACCATCGACCATTACGGTCTGTTCCTGAAATCCAATACGTCGCTCATCGGACCGGGCGAGCCGGTGCGGCTGCCGGCCCTTGAACGCCGCATGGATCATGAAATCGAACTCGCTCTGGTCATCGGGCGGGAAGGCTATCGCATTCCGGAAGCGCGAGCGCTGGACTACGTCGCCGGCTATGCGGTCTCACTCGACATGGTCATCCGCGGACCGGAAGACCGGAGCTGGCGCAAGTCCTACGACACGTTCAGCGTCGTCGGTCCCTGGCTGACCACCGCCGACGAGGTGAAAAACCCCGATAATCTCGATTTCCGGATCAAGGTGAACGGCGAGACCAAGCAGGAATCGAACACCCGATATCTGATCTTCGGTCTCGCCAAGCTGATTTCCTATGCCTCGCAGGCCTATCGCCTTTATCC
>JAEWCJ010000236.1 GCA_023390695.1 Pseudomonadota bacterium
CCCGCAAAAAAGAACCACGCGCCCACGAAGATGGTAAGGGCCAGGAGGTCGAGCGGGGAAAACAGCGTCATGGATCTATCGTGATCGGTCCGGCATTCGATTCGACGAATGCTGCCATTGCGGGCGCGGAACGGCAACGGTGGGGCTTGACCTTGCGGCAGGCTCTGCAACCATGTGCGGGAGGAAGGACGCTCGATATGCCGCAGAATATCAAGGTCAGCGTGCGCATGCTGGTCGAACAGGCCGAAAACAGCATCGAGACGCTGGACACGGCAGCCGCCATTGGATTGCACGGCGATGCCGGCGTGCAGTTCGTCGACATCCGCGACATTCGCGAATTGCAGCGCGACGGCCGCGTGCCGGGCGCCTTTCATTGCCCGCGCGGCATGCTGGAATTCTGGATCGATCCGGAGAGCCCCTATCACAAGCCGGTCTTCGCGCAGGACAAGCGCTTCGTCTTTTTCTGCGCCGGCGGATTGCGCTCGGCCTTGGCTGCCGACACCGCGCAGCGCATGGGCCTGCAACCGGTCGCGCATATCAAGGGCGGCTTCGGTGCCTGGAAGAAGGCGGGCGGTGCGGTCGAGGAACCGGAGAAGAAAGCCGGCTGATCGAAAGTGAGCGTCAGACGGCGCCGAGACCGTCCTTGACGGCGACAAGGTGCCGGCGGATTTCCTGGCGGGCGCGCTCCGGATCGCGCTCGCTCAACGCGCCGACGATGGCGCGATGCTGCTTGATATAGAGCGCGCGGCGTTCGCCGGTCAGGCTGCGTTCCTTCAGCTTGCCCCATTCGGCCGAGTGGCGGACGCTGTTGATCGCGTCATAGATATCCGACAGAAGCTGATTGCGCGCCGCCGACACGATCGTCTGGTGCAGCCGTCCGTCCCATTCCTCGAATTCGGGAACCGTCTTCGCGCTTTCACATCCCGCGAGGCATTTTTCCATGGCGGCGAGATCGTTCATGGTGGCGCGCGACGCCGCCAGTTCGCCGCTCTGCGGTTCGAGCATCAGCCGCAGATCCATGACCTCGGACGGGCTGGATTGCTGGATCTTCCGAAGCAGCGTGTCGTTTGCCGCGACGGCCGGAAGCAGGGGGCGTTGCCCGACAAAGGTGCCGCGCCCGACATGCCGGAAGATCGTGCCGTCGGCTTCCATCTCCTTCAGCGTCTTGCGCAACGTGTTGCGCGACACGCCGAAGCGCGCGACCAGATCCCGCTCCGGCGGCAATTGCTCGCCCGCCTTCCAGACGCCTTTCTCGATCTGCGTCTCGATGAACTGGCGCGCCGCGCCGACACCGCGCCGCGCCTTCGTCCTGACATTGAGTCTCGTCGTCACTGCCCGCTTCTCAAACATGCTCCAATGTTGAACCAATCATGGCATTGGTTGTTGCAACTTTCAACTGATGCGTTGACGTTGCTTCATCCTCGTGCACATATCTTCTCCGGTGGGTTCATAATGGCGCAATAATGGTTCACTTCTCGGATGTGGTCCGGAAGCGGCCGGCGCTGCGAACAGGGAGTGAAGACATGGATCGGCGGACTATCCTGAAGGGCGCGGCCTCGACCGCTTTGCTGTCACAGCCGGCGCTGCATGCGCTGTCCTCGGCGGCCTTCGCGCAGGAGGCCTGGCCGAGCCGCAACATCACGATGATCGTGCCGTTCCCCGCGGGCGGCCAGGCGGATCTGGCGGCGCGCCCGGTCGCGCAGGCGCTCGAGCGGATTCTCGGCAGGCCGGTCGTGGTCGACAATCGCGCCGGCGGTGCCGGTGGCGCGGTCGGCAATGCGGCGGCGGCGCGCGCGGCACCGGACGGCTACACCGTCCTCATGACGCTGTCCTCGCTTGCGGTGCTGCCCGAGGCGGATCGCCTTTTCGGGCGTCAGCCTGCTTACGAGGTTTCGCAATTCGTGCCGGTCGCGCGCGTGCTCGCTGATCCCACCTTCCTGGCCGTACCGGCGTCGTCGCCGTGGAAGACGCTGAAGGATTTCGTCGAGGACGCCAAGAAACGGCCCGGCGAAATTCCCTACGGCTCGTCCGGTCCCTACGGCACGCTGCACGTCGCCATGGAAATGTTTGCAGCCTCCGCTGGCATCAAGCTGCTGCATGTGCCGTTCCGCGGCGCCGCTCCGGCCCTGACCAGCCTGTTGTCGGGAACGGTGCAGGCGCTGGCCTCGGCGCCGGGCGTGCTCAAGCCGCAGGTCAATGACGGCAAGCTGCGCGTGCTCGCCAACTGGGGCGCGGAACGGACGACCGACAGCTTCCCGGATGTGCCGACCTTCAAGGAGCTCGGCTATCCCGATGTCGAATTCTACATCTGGGCCGGCGTGTTCGTGCCGCGCGGCCTGCCGGAGCCGGTGCTGACAAAGCTGCGGGACGGAATCCGCGAAGCGATGAAAGCTCCCGAAGTGCAGAAGACGTTCATCGCCGCCGGCAGTCCGCCGGCCTATCAGGATGCGCCGGAATTCACGAAATTCGTCGAGGCCGACAGCGCGCGTCTGGTGGCGGCGGTGAAGAAGATCGGCAAGGTCGAATAGACCTTGCCGCAGCCTTTCAATTCTCAAATCAGGTAACTCTCAATGAAACTCGCGTCGTATTCACGGGACGGCCGCTCGCATGTCGGCAGCGTCAATGAGGCGAACAAGACGATCCGCCCGATCGCGGGCGTTCGCGACATGATCGACCTCATCGAACGCTTTGACGATCTTGCCGCGGCTGTGGCGGCGCAAGGGGAGGAGCTTCCGCTCGCGGAGGTCAAGCTGCTGGCGCCGATCGTGACCCCGCGGCGCAATATCTTCTGCGTCGGCAAGAACTATCTGGAGCACGCCCGGGAATTCTCCCGCAGCGGCTTCGAGGCCGGTGCGGTGAAGGGCGCCGAGGTGGACGACTATCCGGCGGTGTTCAGCAAGCCGCCGAGCACGGTCGTCGGGCCGGGCGCCAGGGTCGATCTGCACAGTCACGTCACGTCGAGCGTGGACTATGAGGCGGAACTGACCCTGGTGATCGGCAAAGGCGGCCGCGACATTCCGGCCAAGGACGCCTTCGAGCACATTTTCGGCTACACCATCATCAACGACGTTACGGCGCGCGACCGCCAGCGCAATCACAAGCAGTGGTTTCTCGGCAAGTCGCTCGACACCTTCTGCCCCATGGGGCCCTGGATCACGACCCGTGACGAAGTCGATGCCGAGAATCTCGACGTCAAATGCTGGGTCAATGACGAACTGCGCCAGAATGCCAATACCCGCGATCTCATTTTCGGCATTCCCAGCCTGATCGCGACGATCTCGGCCGGCCTGACATTGCAGCCGGGCGATCTCATCGCGACCGGGACCCCCGTGGGAGTCGGGATCGGATTCAATCCGCCTAAATTCCTCAAGAAGGGGGACGTGGTGTCGATCTCGATCGAAGGTCTGGGCACGCTGACCAATACGTTCGAATAGGAACGCGCCACCCAGCCGTTCCGCCGCGATGCGCGCGACCCATTCGCCGCGCTCATCGCGCGCATTTACAGAATTGGCTTGCCGCCGCCGTGCGCAGTCGCAATGCTTCCGCGATTCACGGAGGCTTCGATGGCGCTCAAGCTGATTATCGGCAACAAGAATTACTCGTCCTGGTCGCTGCGGCCATGGATCGCGATGCGCCATGCGGGCCTCGATTTCGAGGAGGAGGTCATCCCGCTCTACGAGCCGGGCAGCCGCGAGCGCATCCTGGAATATTCTCCGGTCGGCAAGGTGCCGGTGCTGATCGACGGGGATGTGGCCGTCTGGGAATCGCTCGCGATCCTCGAACATCTCGCCGAGCGTTTCCCCAAGGCGGTGCTGTGGCCAGCCGATCCGAAGGCGAAGGCTTATGGCCGCGCCATATCGTCGGAAATGCATGCCGGCTTCGGCGCCCTGCGCCGCCATTGCCCGATGAACATGCGGCGCCGGCAGCGCAAGCTCGGCCTGACGCCGGAGGTGGCGGACGATGTGCGCCGCATCGAGGTGATCTGGACCGAAAGCCGCACGCGTTTCGGACAGGCCGGGCC
>JAEWCJ010000278.1 GCA_023390695.1 Pseudomonadota bacterium
CCTATAACGGGGAAATCTACAACGCCGCGGAGATGCGGCGCGCGCCGGAGCTCGCCGGCGTTGCCTGGCGCGGCACGTCCGACACCGAGGTCATTCTTGAATCCGTGGCGCGGCGCGGCCTCGACCGCACGCTCGCCGACATGAACGGCATGTTCGCGATCGCATTGTGGGATCGCGAGACGCGCGTGTTGCATCTGGTGCGCGACCGGCTCGGCATCAAGCCGCTGTTCTATCGCGCAGAGGGCGGCGCGGTTCTGTTCGCATCGGAGCTGAAAAGCCTCTTCGCGGCCGGTGAGCAGCGCTTCGACATCGATCCGTCCTCGGTCGGCAGCTTCCTGCGGTTCGGTCATGTGCCGGCGCCCTGGTCGATCCTCCGGGGTGTTCACAAGCTGATGCCGGGCGAGGTCATCTCGTTCGATGCGCACGGCAAGCCGTCGCAGCGCCGCTACTGGTCGATGCGCGACATTGCGCAATCCGGTCTCGCGCAGCCGCTTGATCTGAGCGACGCCGATGCGGAAGCGCGCCTGCATGAGCTTCTGGCGGATGCGGTGTCGCGCCAGATGATTTCGGATGTGCCGCTCGGCGCCTTTCTCTCGGGCGGCGTGGATTCGTCGCTCATCTCGGCGTTGATGGTCGCGGCCGGGCGCGGACCCGTGCGGACTTTCTCGATCGGGTTTCCGGATTTCGGATTCGACGAGTCCGCACATGCCGCCGCGGTGGCAAAATATCTCGGCACAGTGCATACCGAACTTGTCATCACCGGACAGGACGCGCTCGACGTGGTCCCCGATCTGGCCGCCATGTATGACGAGCCGTTCGCGGATTCCTCGCAGATCCCGACCCATCTGGTGTCGAAGCTCACGCGCGCGCATGTCACCGTCGCGCTGTCGGGAGACGGCGGAGACGAATTCTTCGGCGGCTATAACCGCTATCTGCTGGCGCAGAAGCTCTGGGGTCGCCTGTCTTTACTGCCCGCGGGGGTGCGCCGCCTGGCGGCCCACGGCATCAGGGCCGTTCCGAACGGCGTCTACGACGCCATCGCGCGCTCTGCGCCTGGCGGCGTGCTGCCTGGTCAGTTCGCCGACAAGATCAAGAAGTTTGCCGATATTCTGCCGCTGGATGCGGACGGCATCTATCTGCGCCTGGTCAGTCAATACCCCGATCCGGCAGCACTCACGGCTGGCTTCGCCGAACACCCCCTGCCGTTCGGACCCGGCAGCGATCTCAACGCGGGCGGGAGCCTGCTCCGGCAGATGCAATTGCGCGACAGCATCACCTATCTGCCGGACGACATTCTGCAGAAGGTCGATCGCGCCTCGATGGCGGTGGCGCTGGAAGCGCGGCCGCCCTTGCTCGATCACCGCGTCGTCGAATTCGCATGGCGATTGCCCGATCGTTTCCATATCCGCAATGGCGAGACCAAATGGCTGCTGCGCCGCGTGCTCGATCGCTATGTGCCGCGCGAACTGATCGAGCGTCCCAAGATGGGCTTCGGCGTCCCGCTGGCCGATTGGCTGCGCGGCCCGCTGCGTGACTGGGCGGAAGACCTGCTGGATGAGCGCAAGCTCGATTCTGCCTACATGAATGTCCCCGCAATCCGCGGGCTGTGGCTGGACCACCTGTCCCGGCGCAGAAACTGGGCCTACGCACTTTGGAATGTGTTGATGTTCGAATCCTGGCGTCGGCGCTGGGCGCGCCATCTCGGCTGAATTGACGGGCGCACTCGTGAGCGAGCAGCAATCCAGATTGCCGTGCATCCTCGTGGTTGCGAAACGGCTAGATATCGGTGGGACCGAGCAACATCTTGCGCGCATGCTTCCCAGACTGAAAAAGCAAGGACTCGACATTTCGTTGTTTCTATTGGAGCGCGGCGGCGTGCTTGAAGACATCGTCGCCGAATCCGGTATCGTGATCAATGGTCCGCAGCGCGTGCTGCCGCGCTACCTGCACCTGCTGTCGGCTGCCTGGCAGCTCAACCGGTATATCCGGCGCAACCGGCCCGATATTGTTCACTACTTTCTGAGCGAACCCTATCTGGTGGGTTCCATGGCGACGCTGGCGACGAAGGATCTGGTGCAGATCATGAGTCGTCGTTCGCTGAACGACTATCAGCGGCATCATCCGATATTGGCCAAAATCGAACGATGGATGCACGGCCGAACATCAGTCCTTCTCGGTAATTCCTCCGCAGTGGTGGCGGACCTCATCAGGGAGTGCGCCGACAGAAGCAAGATCGGGCTGATCCAGAACGGAATCGAAATTCCGGAGCCAATTGCGCCGGAGCGCAGGCGTCTTGCCCGGCGCGATTTGCATCTCGCGGACGACACCTTCGTGTTGTCGGTGAGCGCCAATCTCATTCCCTATAAAGGCCACCACGATCTGCTCGATGCGCTGGGTTTGATCAAGAATCAACTGCCCGAGAATTGGCGCGTATTGCTTATCGGGCGGGACGACGGCATCGGTGCGGAATTGCGCGCCAAGTCGGTGGCCTTGGGCATCAATGAAAATGTGATCTGGCTGGATCAGCGGAAGGATGCGCAATCGCCGCTTGACGCCGTTGATGTATCGGTCCTGCCGTCACATCAAGAGGGCTTCTCCAATAGTCTGATCGAAGCCATGGGACGGGGCTTGCCTGTCGTCGCGACCGCCGTTGGCGGAAATCTGGATGCGGTTGTGCATGGAGCATCCGGGCTCCTCGTTCCGGTCAGCGATCCCCAGGAGCTTGCTTCTGCAATTCTGGCGTTGTCGAAAGATGCGGCCTTGCGTGAGACGCTGGGCCGGCAGGCGATAGGGCGAGTGACGGCGCGCTTCTCGATCGATGAGTGCGTCAGTCGCTACATGAGGCTGTATCGAGGTTGGCCGTACAAGCGCATGCGATCCGCGCAGGACCTCATCGATCCGGGCAGCGCGCTGGCCGGATCGATCGGGGCAAGGGTGGACACCCCCCTTGTAACGCAACGAATGGCTTATCTCGCGCTGGACGTGCCGCACGAAGGACAGGCCAGCGATATCCATATCGCGGAAATTGTCGGCAATCTTCGTCATCTCGGCTGGCATATCGATTTGTATGCACCCGTGCCGGGACTTGGATCGTCATCGCAGAGACGAATTATTCGCGGGCTCGCCTATCTGCGCGTGTTGTTTAACGTCATCAGAAGCATGCGGAAATACGAGGTCCTCTATATCCGCGCGCATCTTTTGGCGTGGCCTGTCAGTTTCGTCGCGCATCGGCGGGGGATGCCTGTCGTGCAAGAAGTCAATGGGACCGAGCTCGATGTCATTGTCGCGCATCCTTGGCTTGGACCGTTTCGTAGTTTCATTCGGTGGCTTTATCTGTCGCAATACCGCATGGCCGATCACTTGCTTCCCGTCACGGAAAGGCTGGGTGACTGGCTTCGTGCCGCGGTCGGCCATGAGCGGGTGACCGTCATTTCCAATGCGGCCAATACGGACATTTTCGTCCCTATAGAAACGTCCGAGGACAAATCCTTTGTCGTGTTTTTCGGAAGCCTGACGCATTGGCACGGCGTGGACGTCATGATGGAGGCCATTCGTCATCCGGATTGGCCGAAAGGTGTTGAGTTGGTTGTCATCGGTGCGGGGGCCAAGCAGGGCTTTGTCGAAGACGCCATCAAGGAAGGCGCGCCGGTGCGATGGCTGGGTCATCGACGATACTGGGAAATTCCGCACCTCATTGCCGGCGCATTGGCCGGGCTGGTCCCGATCACGAATCCTGAAGGCCGTTCGTCGACCGGCGTCATGCCTTTGAAACTGTTCGAGATGTTGGCTTGCGGAATTCCGGTGATCGTATCTGATCTGCCCGGCCAGGCCGAACTGGTCCGGGACGGCAATTGCGGTCTCGTTATTCCATGCGGCAATGCTCCTGCACTGGCGAGTGCGGTTGCCAAGCTTGCGGCTGAGCGCGAGAGTGCGCGTGCGATGGGCAAACGGGGTTCCGTCCTGGTCCGAGCGAAACACTCCTGGGCGGCTCGCGCGTCCGAAATAGATCAGATTGTTGGTTCTTCTTTCGACGCCTGATGTGCACAAACGAATTGCAACTACAGAGTGTCGACAACGAACGCGCGGTGCCGCTTCACGCATGAAAAAGCCGGTCCTTCTCTATCTGGTGACTGAAGACTGGTATTTCCTGTCGCATCGTCTGCCCATGGCTTTGGCTGCGCAGCGTGCCGGCTACGACGTGCATGTGGCGGCCCATCTGAACGGAGCGGGCGCCGAAATTGAACGCCACGGCTTTAAGCTGCACTCGCTCGCCTGGCGGCGAGGCAGCATGAATCCCTTCGATCTTGTCACTGTCGTCCGTGAGGTGCGCGCTCTTTATCGTAAACTGGAACCCGCCCTGGTCCACCACGTAGCGCTGCAACCCTCCGTGATTGGCTCGCTCGCGGCACTTGGACTTCCGATGATGCGGCTCAACGCATTGGCCGGGCTAGGATTTGGTTTCACATCGCACTCGGTCAAGGCCGCGGTGATCAGGCCAGTGCTTACGATGCTGCTGCGCTGGCTGCTGAACAATCCACGCAGTGTCGTGCTCGTGCAGAACCCTGACGACCGCACGGCTATTGAAGCGCGCGGCATCGAGAAACAGCGCATCTTTCTTATTCCTGGTTCGGGCGTCGATATTGCAAAGCTGCGACCGCAGCCGGAGCCGGAAGAGCCTGTCACAGTCGCATTCGTGGGACGGTTGCTGGACGACAAAGGGGTACGACCGCTAATCGCGGCGCATGACCTGCTCATGTCGCAAGGCACACAAATTCGACTGTTGATCGCGGGTGATCGTGATCCCGCCAATCCGGCCTCGATCGCACTTGCCGATATCGAGCAATGGAAACAAAAGGCCGGTATCGAGATGCTCGGCCATGTCGGGGATGTCGGGGCGGTCTGGCAGCGAGCACATATCGCCGTGTTGCCGTCACGCCGCGAAGGCCTTCCGAAGAGCCTCCTGGAAGCGGCCGCCTGCGGTCGGCCGATCGTTGCCACGGATGTGCCGGGCTGCCGCGAGATTGCGCGCGGCGGCGTCAACGCCATACTCGTGCCGCCGGACGATCCGGCGGCTCTGGCGGAAGCCATGGCCAGGCTCGCCAACGATGCCGATCTGCGACGCCGCTATGGCGAGGCCGGGCGGCGCATGGTGGAGGCTGAGTTTTCGAGCGAAATGATTGGCCTGCAGACCGTAGCACTTTACGACCAGCTGCTGCAGCGGACGCTCTCTTAAGCATGTTCAACATAGCTGTTGCCGCGCGAAAGCCGCATGGTTAAACAGACGGCCACACCAAACGGGTAGGGGTTTTCAGCGTGTCGCACGGACGCAAGATTGCGGTGATCGGGCTCGGCTATGTTGGTTTGCCGGTCGCGGTAGCCTTTGCACGTTCCGGTGTGCCGGTGATCGGTTTTGATATCGATGGCAAGCGCATCGACGAACTGCGCGCGGGCCATGATCGCACGCGCGAGGTTGAGCCGTCCGATCTCTCGCAACCCGCTCTCGCCTATGAATGCGAGCCTGCGAAACTCTCTGCCGCGGATTTCTATATCGTCACCGTTCCGACGCCGATCGACGCTGCCAACCGGCCTGACCTCGGCGCCATGCTGGCGGCCTCGCGCACGGTCGGCAATGTGCTCAAGCGCGGCGATATCGTGGTCTACGAATCGACCGTCTATCCCGGCGCGGTGGAAGAGGATTGCGTTCCGGTTCTCGAGAATGTCTCGGGCCTGAAGGCCGGGGTGGATTTCAAGGTGGGCTACTCGCCGGAGCGGATCAATCCCGGCGATACGGTGCATCGCTTCGAGACGGTCACCAAGGTCGTGTCTGCACAGGATGCCGACGCGCTCGACATTGTCGCAAACGTTTACGGCTCCGTCGTTACGGCCGGCATTCACCGCGCGCCGTCGATCAAGGTGGCCGAGGCCGCCAAGGTGATCGAAAACACACAGCGCGATCTCAACATCGCCTTCATGAACGAGTTGTCGGCGATCTTCCAGCAGCTCGGCATCGACACGGGAGACGTGCTGGCGGCGGCCGCGACCAAATGGAATTTCCAGAATTTCCGGCCCGGCCTTGTCGGCGGCCACTGCATCGGCGTCGATCCTTACTATCTGACTTACCGCGCCGAGAAGGCGGGCTATCATCCGCAGGTGATCCTCGCCGGCCGCCGCATCAACGACCATGTCGGCCAGCGCGTGGCGCAGGAATGCGTGCGGCGTCTGGTTCGCCGCAACCAGGCCAAGGCCACGGTGACCGTGCTCGGGCTGACCTTCAAGGAAGACGTGCCCGATACGCGCAATTCCAAGGTCATCGATATTGTGCGCGAACTGGAATCGTTTGGCCTCGACGTGCAGGTGCACGATCCGCTTGCGTTGCCGGATGAGGCCGAGCACGAATATGGTGTGAAACTCACTGCCTTTGAGAAACTGCGCCCGGCCGATGCCGTCATCGTCGCCGTCTCGCACCGGGATTACGTGGAAGGCGGTTGGGCGCTGGTGACCGGCCTGCTCAAGGGCGGGCAGGGTATTGTGCTTGACGTCAAGGGTATGCTCGATCGCACGAGACAGCCTGCCGGCGTCGATTTGTGGCGTTTGTAAGAGGCCGATCTGATGGCTGGTGAGCCTATTCTTGTTACGGGTGCTGCAGGCTTTATCGGCTTTCACGTCGCGCGCCGTCTGCTCGCAGACGGGCATGTCGTTGTCGGGCTCGACAACATGAGCGCCTATTACGACGTTGGCCTGAAAGAGGCGCGCTGCGCCGAACTCAGCAAATCAGAGAACTTCACGTTCGCGCGGATCGATCTCGCCGATCGTCTGGCCGTGAAAGAGCTGTTTGAACGCCATCGTTTTCCGTACGTCGTCAATCTCGCGGCGCAGGCCGGCGTGCGCTATTCGCTGATCGATCCGCATGCCTATATCGATGCCAACATCCAGGGCTTCGTCAACGTGCTCGAAGGCTGTCGGCATAATGGCTGCAGGCATCTGCTCTATGCGTCGAGCTCGTCCGTCTATGGGGCCAATACGAAACTGCCATTCAGCACATCGGACAATGTCGACCATCCGATCAGCCTGTATGCCGCGACCAAGAAGGCGAATGAATTGATGGCGCATTCCTATGCGCATCTTTTCGGGTTGCCGACGACAGGCCTGCGTTTCTTCACGGTCTATGGTCCGTGGGGACGGCCGGACATGGCGATGTGGCTGTTCGTCTCCGCGATTCTGGAAGGGCGGCCGATCAAGCTGTTCAATCAGGGCAATATGCGGCGTGACTTCACGTTCGTGGACGATGTCGTGGAATCGGTTGTCCGGCTCGTGCCGAAAGCGGCGGGCCGCAATCCGGCCTGGTCAGGGGAGACGCCCGATCCGGCCAGCAGTGCGGCGCCCTGGCAGGTCTTCAATATCGGCAACAGCCAGTCCGTCGAATTGCTGGACGTCGTGGCTCTGCTTGAAGACGCGCTCGGGAAGAAGGCCGAGCGTGAGTTGTTGCCGATGCAGCCCGGCGACGTGCCGGATACGTTTGCGGATGTGACCGCGCTTGAGCGTGCCGTCGGATTCCGGCCCAAAACGCCGATTGCCGACGGAGTCCGGCGCTTCGTGGACTGGTATCGGCCCTATCATCGTGTATGACGGGCGGCCCGTTGCAGTTGCCCGGGTATCGTTCCACAGGTCAGGATTGTATAATGCCTGAACCCATCATCCCGCTGATCATGTGCGGCGGCGCCGGCACCCGCCTGTGGCCGTCCTCCCGCGAGGGCCGGCCGAAGCAGTTCCTGCCGCTGCTCGGCGCGACATCCACATTCCAGGAGACGATGAAGCGGGTCTCCGATCCCGCCGTGTTCGGGCGGCCGATCGTTATCACCAACAATCAATATCGTTTCATCGTCGCCGAGCAGCTTGCCGACATCGGCATCGAAGCCGATATCGTGCTGGAGCCCGCGCGCCGCGATTCCGGCCCGGCCATCGCTGCAGGGGCCGCCTTCGCTCACAAGCGCAGCGGCGATCCCGTCGTGGTGGCGCTGGCCGCCGATCATATCGTTGCCGATGCCGCGGCGTTCGTCGCCGCCTGTCGCAAAGCGGCGGAGGCCGCCGCCGGCGGCCGCATCGTGACATTCGGCGTCCGGCCGGATCGTGCGGCGACCGAATACGGTTACATCCGGCCCGGTTCTGCGAGCGGCGAGGACATCTTCGCCGTCGAGACCTTTGTCGAGAAGCCGGATGCGGCAACGGCGCAAAGCTATATCGAGCAGGGCTATCTCTGGAATTCCGGCAATTTCGTTTTCCGCGCGTCGGTGCTGCTCGACGAATACCGGCAATTCGATGCCGAGTCGGTCGCGGCCGCGGAAGTGGCGGCGCGGGAAGCGGGCTCCGATCTCGGCTTCATCACGCTCGATACCGCAGCCTTCAGCGGGGCGCGGGCGATCTCGATCGATTATGCCGTGATGGAGAAGACGCAACGCGCCGCGGTGATTCCGGTCTCATACGGCTGGTCCGATGTCGGTTCCTGGCACGCGGTCTGGGAATTGTCGCCGAAGGATGCGGACGGCAATTCCGCGCAGGGCTCTGCCGTCTTCGTCGACAGCCGGAATTCCTATGTGTCTTCCGAGAAACCCCTGGTCGCCTTGTTCGGCGTCGAAAATCTCGTGGTGGTCGCCAGTGAGGATGCGGTCCTCATCGCCAATCGCGAGCATACCGCCGAGATGAAGAAGCTCGTGCAGAAGCTGAAAGGGGTCGCGCCCGCCGTCACTATCGATCATATCCGCATGCACCGGCCCTGGGGCAATTATCAGTCGCTAGACAATGGCGACCGCTATCAGGTCAAGCGCATCGTGGTGAAGAAAGGCGGACGTCTCTCGCTGCAATATCACAATCACCGCGCCGAACATTGGATCGTGGTGCGCGGCACCGCCAAGGTCACGATCGGCGATGAGGTCAAGACCCTGCACGAGAACGAGTCGATCTATATTCCGATCGGCGCGCCGCACCGCCTCGAAAATCCCGGTAAGATCGACCTCGAACTGATCGAGGTGCAGACCGGCAGCTATCTCGGCGAGGACGACATCGTCCGCATCGAGGACGACTACCGGCGATCATAGCCTGCGACCGGCAGGGGCCCCGTTCCGGGGCCGCTCGCGGGCCAACTTCGATGCTTGGTTCCGCCTTTATTCAGACCTAAACTCGCGGTTGAACGATACGAGCCCGGGAATTGAGTCAGAACGACGGATGACGCCATGACGATCACGCTCAAAGATTTGAAGGTCAAGCTGTTCACCGACGGTGCCGACAAGGCGCAGATCGTCGAGATGGCGAAGAATGCGTGGATCGCCGGCTTCACCACCAATCCCTCGCTGCTGAAAAAGGCGGGGGTGAAGGACTACGAAGCCTATGCCCGCGATGTCGTCTCGGCGGTGCCGGACCGGCACATTTCCTTCGAGGTGTTTTCCGACGACATTCCGGAAATGGTGGCGCAGGCGCGGGTGATCACGACCTGGGGTCCCAATGTCTTCGTCAAGCTCCCGGTCATGACCACGCGCAAGGAGCCGCTCTTCGAGGCCGTGCGCGCGCTCTCCCAGGACGGCGTGAAGATCAACCTGACGGCGATTTTCACGGCTGAGGATGCCGTGCGCAGCGTGGAGGCGCTGGCCGGCGGGGCGCAAGGCTGCGTCTCGGTCTTTGCCGGCCGGCTGGCCGATTTCGGCATCGATTACCGGCCGCTGGTCGCCGACACCGTGGCGCGTGCGCGCAAAACCGCCAATGTCGAGGTGATCTGGGCGTCCACCCGCGAGGCCTACAACGTCGTCGAGGCCGACCAGATGGGCTGCCACATCATCACGGCACCCGCCGACGTTCTGAAGAAACTCCCCGCCCTCGGCACCCGGACCGGTGCGGAACTGGCGCTGGATGCGGTCAAGGCTTTCCGCGAGGACGCCCTGGCAGCAGGTCTGACGCTCGATCTGCCGGCGGACGTGCGCGCAGCGGAATAAGCTGGACGGCTTCTAAGCTGCTGCAAAAACCTGTGTTTTTTCGGCGCAGGGCTGTAACGCTTTGAATCAAAACGTGTCCGGAGCCGGGTTTCGACACATCGCCACCCTTCAAGAGCCATGCTAGGGAACGGCGGGGGTTCCTGGTCGGGGTATCGGGGGTAGCGTTACAAATGACTTCTCAAGCGAAAAGCGGCGCCGGACGGCCGCTGCGGGTCGGCGTGATCGGCGTCGGCATCATGGGGGCGAATCACGCCCGGGTTTTTGCCGGGCTGCCGGATGTGCAGCTCGTGGCGGTGGCCGATCCCACCCAGGCGCAGCGGGACCTCGTGACCCGCGTGCTTGGCACGCCCGCTGTCGAGACCGCCGACGAACTGCTCGGCCTCGACATCGATGCGGTCACCATTGCGGCGCCCACGCATCTGCACCACGAGATGGCGCTGAAATGCATCGCGCGCGGCCTGCACGTTCTGGTCGAAAAACCGATCGCCTCCAATATTGAAGAAGGCCGCGAGATCATCGCCGCCGCCCGCAAGGCCGGCATCACGCTGATGGTCGGGCATGTCGAGCGCTTCAATCCCGCGGTCAAGGCGATCAAGGACGCGCTGCAGAACGAGGAAATCCTGTCGGTCGCGATCACGCGCGTGGGTCCGTTCCCGCCGCGCATGTCGAATGTCGGTGTGGTGATCGACCTCGCCGTGCACGACATCGATCTGATCCAGTATTTCACCGACTCGGACATCGTCGAGGTGCAGCCGCAGGTCTCGAGCGCGGTTGCCGAGCGCGAGGATATCGCGCTGCTGCAATTCCGCACCGCCTCCGGCGTGCTCGCGCACATCAACACCAACTGGCTGACGCCGTTCAAGGCGCGCACCGTAC
>JAEWCJ010000297.1 GCA_023390695.1 Pseudomonadota bacterium
AGGCGCAATACGGCGTCGATTCCATGCCGGAGACCGGCGAGAACGTCGCCGCGGATTATCAGATCAGCCGCGCCGACCAGGACGCCTTCGCGCTGCGCTCGCAGCAGCGCGCCGCCAAGGCGATTGCCGCGGGTTACTTCGCCGAGGAAATCGTGCCGGTGGAAGTGCCGGGCCGGAAGGGCGACGTCACCATCGTCGACAAGGACGAGCATCCGCGCGAGACGACTTTGGAGCAGCTTGCGAAACTGAAGACGCCGTTCCGCAATCCCGGCACCGTGACCGCCGGCAATGCCTCCGGCGTCAATGACGGCGCTGCCGCGATGATTATCGCCAGCGAAGAAGCGGTGAAGAAGCACGGCCTCACGCCGGTCGCCCGTATTCTCGGTGCCGCCTCCGCCGGCGTGCCGCCGCGGGTGATGGGCGTCGGCCCGGTGCCCTCCACGCGCAAGCTGATGGAGCGGTTGAAGCTGAAGATTTCCGACTTCGACGTGATCGAACTGAACGAAGCTTTCGCTTCGCAGGCGCTGGCGGTGATGCGCCAGCTCGGGCTGCCGGACGACGCCGAACAGGTCAATCCGCATGGCGGCGCCATCGCGCTCGGCCATCCGCTCGGCATGTCGGGTGCCCGCATCACCATGACTGCCGCCCACGCCTTGCAGAAGAATGGCGGCAAATACGGTCTTGCCACGATGTGCGTGGGCGTCGGGCAGGGGGCCTCGCTCGCTATCGAGCGGGTCTGATAAGAAAAGACTGGAGAGGGAATAGATGACGCTGATTTATCCGCGGGAAAGCCTGAGCGCTTATCCGAAGCATCTGACGCCGTCCTACAAGAGCACGGCGAAGCGGTCGCCGACCAAGCCGCTGATCCTGATGCCGCACACGCTGTCGGAGATGACCGGGCCCATTTATGGGCACGACGCCATCCAGGACAACGACAACGACCTGACCAAGCAGGGCAAGGGCGAGCCGCTCGGCGAACGCATCATCGTGCACGGCTACATTCTCGACGAGGACAAGCGGCCGGTGCCGGACGCGCTGGTCGAGTTGTGGCAGGCGAATGCCTGCGGCCGCTATGTGCATCTCGTCGATCAGCATCCGGCGCCGCTCGATCCGAATTTCACCGGCGCGGGCCGCACCGTCACCGACAAGACCGGCTATTACAAATTCATCACCATCAAGCCGGGCGCCTATCCCTGGGGCAACCATCACAATGCCTGGCGGCCGAACCACATCCACTTCTCGGTGTTCGGGCATTCCTTCCTGTCGCGCCTGGTCACGCAGATGTATTTCCCGGGCGATTATCTCTTCCCGTTCGATCCGATCTTCAATTCGGTGACCGACGAGCGCGATCGCAATCGCATGATCGCCAGCTTCGATCTCGAAAACACGATCCCGGATTGGGCGCTCTGCTTCCGCTTCGACATTGTCTTGCGCGGCCGCGACAAAACTCCCGAGGATATGGACTGATGTCTGAACTCACCCCCTCACAAACCGTTGGACCGTTCTATGCGTATGGCCTGACCCCGAAGGGGCGCGCCAAATGGGACCCGGACGGGACCTATTCCTGGAAGGAAACCGTCGGCGACAATCTGGTCACGCCGGACGTCGTCGGCGACCGCATCCGCATCGAGGGCGCCATCTATGACGGTGACGGGCAGCCGATCCCGGACGCGATGCTGGAAATCTGGCAGGCCGACGGGCAGGGCCGCTACGCCAACGAGCCGGGCAGCCGCGCGCGCCCGAACGCGGCGTTCAAGGGGCATGGCCGTTCGGCCTGCGACAAGGACGGCGTCTTCTCGTTCGACACCGTCAAGCCCGGTCAGGTGGCCGGCCCCGGCGGCACCCCGCAGGCGCCGCATGTCGTGTTCGCGATCTTCGGCCGCGGCATGCTGCGGCAGGTCTATACGCGCATGTATTTCGAAGGCGAGGCTGCCAACGCCACCGATCCGATCCTCGCGCTGGTGCCGGCCGACCGCCGTGACACGCTGATCGCGAAGAAGAACGGCAATGTCTGGCGCTTCGACATCTACATGCAGGGCGACAGGGAGACGGTGTTTTTTGATGTGTGAGGCTTTCACACCCATGCCTATTGTTTGTCATGCCCGCGCTTGTCGCGGGCATCCCGCTTAGGGACGGCAATACGTTGCTGATCGGGATGGCCGGGACAAGCCCGGCCATGACGAAGAAATGAAAAGCCTCCATGCGTCGCATGGAGGCTTTTTTGCAGATGCAGATGCATGACGGCGGCGCTCACGCCGCGCTATGCCGCCACTTGCCCTCGTAACCTTCGCGCACGTCCTTGGCGTAAGGCGTTGGGCCGACCACGACCCTGATCTCGGTCTGCCGGTGTCGTTCCACCGTGGGCTTGCGGGTGCCGCCATTCTCCTCGCCCCACACAAGCGTCAGCTCCGTCCCCGGTTTTGCATATTCGCCCTCGACAAAGCCGAGCGAGAGCATCTTGCGCTCGTTGAAGGAGTAGCCCGAGAACATCGAGGCGCCGACCACCTTGCCCTTGCTCAGGATGGCGTCGAAGGACGACGAGGCGTAATTGGACAGCGGCAGGTCGATGAATTTGAAATTCTCGCCGGGCGGCGCGAACATCGAGGCGTTGATGCGGTTCACGTCGTCGTCGTTCCAGGCGAACGTCACCTTCCGGCGATTGTTCTTGCCGTCCATCGCTTTCAGCGCGTCGGCACCGATGAAGTCGTGGTCGAATTTGGTGAAGGTGTTGTAGCCGAGCTCGTAAGGCGTCGTGTAATAGTCCTCGATCCGGTCGGAGACGAAACTGCCGCCCAGCGAGGCGTTCGCCTCGTAGCTCGTGCCCGGCAGCCATTCACGATAGGCCTTCATTTTTTCGCCGGTATAGACGGCAGGGACCGGCGAGGGAATCCAGCCCGATTCCAGCGTGTTGGTCGCATAGGCACGCGCACCGACCGGCAC
>JAEWCJ010000318.1 GCA_023390695.1 Pseudomonadota bacterium
GGGTAAAGGGGATGTCGGCGGCGACGCCGGGGTCCAGCCAGAGCGGAGCGGAAGTTCCCGGCAGCGCGGCGTGCACCCGCGCGAGGGCATCGTCACCGACAGCGGGTTTTGCCGGGTTGGCAATCAGGGTTGCGACGTGAGTCATGGGATGAGCAATCGGGCCATAAATCAAATGCCGGAGCGGCGTCTGGACGCCGTGCTTATTGCAGGGCCGACCGCCAGCGGCAAGTCGGCGCTCGCTCTGGCTCTGGCCGAACAGCTCAACGGCGTCGTGGTCAATGTCGATTCGATGCAGGTCTATCGGGACCTGCGCGTCATCACCGCACGTCCGACGGCGGAGGAGGAGGCGCGGGTTCCGCATCGGCTCTATGGCCATGTCGATGCCGCCGAGAATTATTCGGTCGGCCGCTGGCTCGCCGATGCGCAACAGGTTCTGTCGGAGGCGCGGGCGGGCGGACGTGTGCCCATCCTGGTTGGCGGCACGGGGCTTTATTTCAGGGCGCTGACCACCGGACTGGCGGCGATCCCGCCGATCGACCCCGGCATTCGGACGCGGCTGCGGTCGCGTCTCGACGAACGGGGCGTCGAGACGCTGCATGCGCAATTGCAGCAATGCGATCCCGAGAGCGCGGCGCGCATCATGGTGCGCGACCGCTCGCGCATCCTGCGTGCCCTCGAAGTGGTCGAGGCGACGGGACGCACGATCACCGACTGGCACCAGCACGGCCTGCCGCCGGTCATCGCGCCCGGGCGCGCGGTCAAGATTTTCCTGACACCGGAGCGGGAGGATCTGAAACGCCGTATCGAGCGGCGGTTCGATCTGATGCTGGAGAGCGGTGCGCTGGAAGAGGTGAGAATGCTGGGCGCGCGTCATTTGCCGGAGCATCTGCCGGCGATGAAGGCGCATGGCGTGCCGTGGCTGCTTCGCTATTTGCGTGGAGAGATATCGCTCGAGGCGGCGGCGGCGGGCGGCAAGATGGATACGCGGCGCTATGCAAAGCGGCAGGTGACATGGTTCCGCAACCAGATGCCGGACTGGGTCTGGGCCGAGCCTGCCGCCGCAGCCGACCGCGTCCATGCCGCATTTGCGTGCGCGGGCCTCGCTGTTTGAGCGTCTTGGAAAAGAAATCGTGGAGCGTGAACAAGACCTCGATCGCGATCGGAAGCACGATCATCATTTCGTTGGGATCAGCCCGCCGCACATCGCGAGGAATTTGACGTCCGCCGGTCAAGCCGCATGGAAAGACGGCAGGGCGGAGTGACGTTCACTTGACGGTCTTCAGCCAGTCATCGATCTGGCGGTCGGCGGCCTCGCGGTCGATCCCGTAACGGGACTGGATGAGGCCGTTGAGAGCTTCCCGGCGGCCCTCCGCCTGCGCGATCTCGTTGTTGGTCAGTTTGCCCCAGCGCTGGCGGATGCTGCCTTTGAAGCGCTTCCAGTTCCCCGAAACCTTGTCCCAGGCGACCTTGCGCAACGGTTCCTTGGCCGAGGCCCGTGCGGCTGGCGTGGGCGGCGGTGTCTGGGCCAAAAGCGGGGTGGACAGCAGGGCGGCGCAGGCCGTGGCCGTCAGGATCGTGCGTACAGCTTTCATGTGGCCCTCCCGGCCCAATGAAGGAGGATATTAGCCGTCCGTTTGCCGGCCGCCAGTTTGCTGCGCTGCCGTCCTCGCTTGACCTGGCGATCTGATGCCTATATAGAACGCGAAATCTTCGTTCTAGGCAGAACCATGTCACGCAATTTTATTTCGCTCGTGGTAGTAGGAAAGCGCATCGCCGCGGGGGGCTAACCAACCCGCGAAGGCGGTGCGCTGACAGGGTCCTTCGGGGCCCTTTTTGATTCCGGAACCCAACCCAAAACCGCTAAAGACCAGAAGCGTTCGAGTGGAGCAGATCATGAGTAAGGAAATGACCGGGGCCGAAATGGTCATCGCAGCGCTCGCCGATCAGGGCGTGCAGCATATTTTCGGATATCCCGGCGGCGCCGTCCTGCCGATCTATGACGCGATCTTCCAGCAGGACAAGGTCAAGCACATACTTGTGCGGCACGAGCAGGGCGCCGTGCATGCGGCCGAAGGCTATGCGCGCTCGACCGGCAAGGTCGGTTGCGTGCTGGTCACGTCCGGACCGGGCGCCACCAACGCCGTGACCGGTCTGACCGATGCGCTGATGGATTCCATCCCGCTGGTCTGCATCACCGGCCAGGTTCCGACGCATCTGATCGGCAACGACGCTTTCCAGGAATGCGACACCGTCGGCATCACGCGACCCTGCACCAAGCACAATTATCTGGTGAAGAGCGTCGAAGATCTGCCGCGCGTTCTGCACGAGGCCTTCTACATCGCCGCGAGCGGCCGTCCCGGGCCGGTCGTGATCGACATTCCGAAGGACGTGCAATTCGCCAAGGGCATCTATACCGGCCCGACCAACGTCAAGCACAAGACCTATACGCCCAAGCTCAAGGGCGACATGGACAAGATCAAGGCTGCGGTCGAACTGATGGCGCAGGCTAAGCGCCCCGTCTTCTATACCGGCGGCGGCGTCGTCAATTCCGGCAGCGAGGCGACGCATCTGCTGCGCGAATTCGTCAAGCTCACCGGCTATCCGATCACGTCGACCCTGATGGGTCTCGGCGCCTATCCGGCGGCGGATCCGCAATGGCTCGGCATGCTCGGCATGCACGGGACCTACGAGGCGAATTGGGCGATGCACGATTGCGACGTGATGGTCTGCATCGGTGCGCGTTTCGACGACCGCATCACCGGACGGCTCGATGCCTTCGCGCCGAACTCGAAGAAGATCCAAGTCGATATCGACCCGTCCTCGATCAACAAGACGGTCAAGGCCGATATCGGGATCGTCGGCGATTGCGCGCATGTGCTCGACGACATGATCCGCATCTGGCGCGGCACCAATGCAAAGCCGGATAAGAAGGCGTTGCAGGACTGGTGGAAGCAGATCGACGGCTGGCGCGCGCGCAAGTCGCTCAACTTCAAGAACTCGAACAGCGTGATCAAGCCGCAATATGCGATCCAGCGCCTGTTCGAACTGACGAAGGACAAGGACACCTACATCACGACCGAAGTCGGTCAGCACCAGATGTGGGCGGCGCAGTTCTATCACTTCCAGGAGCCGAACCGCTGGATGACCTCGGGCGGTCTCGGCACCATGGGCTACGGCCTGCCGGCGGCGGTCGGCGTGCAGATGGCGCATCCGAAATCGCTGGTCATCGACATCGCCGGCGAAGCCTCGGTGCTGATGACGATGCAGGAGATCTCGACGGCGGTGCAGTACCGGCTGCCGATCAAGATTTTCATTCTCAACAACCAGTATATGGGCATGGTGCGCCAGTGGCAGGAATTGCTGCATGGCGGCCGCTATTCGGAAAGCTATTCGGAAGCCTTGCCGGATTTCGTGAAACTCGCCGAGGCCTACCACGCGGTCGGCATCCGCTGCGAGAAGCCGGGCGATCTCGATCATGCGATCAAGGAAATGATCGATGTCGACAAGCCGGTCATCATCGACTGCGTCGTCGACCAGAACGAGAATTGCTTCCCGATGATCCCGTCGGGCCGGGCGCATAACGAGATGATCCTCGGCGATGCGGCCGAGAATCTCGACGATGCGATCACCGAAGAAGGCAAGATGCTGGTG
>JAEWCJ010000359.1 GCA_023390695.1 Pseudomonadota bacterium
GGGCAAAGCGCCGTGATATCATGGCTTTGAAAGGCCCGTTGGGCAGCAGCGGCCCTGCCGGCCGCTTTCAGGATGGTCATGGCGCGTTCGAAACCTCAGCTCCCCCGTATGCAGAACCAGGCCCGCAGCCGGGCGCCGTTAGAGCCCTCCCTGAATGTCGTGGGGCAGGCGGCTGAAAAGAAGCCCAAAGCCGCCAAGCCGCCCATGATGCGTCAATATGAGCTGGTGGAGCGGGTCCGCCGTTACAATCCGAACACCAATGAGGCGCTGCTCGATCGCGCCTATGTCTATGCGATGAAGGCGCATGGCGAGCAGAAGCGGGCTTCGGGCGATCCTTATTTTTCCCATCCGCTCGAGGTCGCCGCGATCCTCACCGACCTGAAGCTTGACGACGCCACGATCGTTGCAGCGCTGTTGCACGACACCATCGAGGACACCGAAGCAACCCGCGCCGAGATCGACGAACTTTTCGGCCCCGATATCGGCACCTTGGTCGAGGGCCTGACCAAGCTGAAAAAGCTCGATCTGGTGACGAAGGAGGCCAAGCAGGCGGAAAATCTCCGCAAGCTGCTGCTGGCGATCGCGGCGGACGTGCGTGTGTTGCTGGTGAAGCTGGCCGATCGCCTGCACAACATGCGCACGCTCGATTACATGTCGCCGGAATCGCAGCGTCGCAACGCCGAAGAAACGATCGATATCTATGCGCCGCTTGCCGGCCGCATGGGTATGCAGGAACTGCGCGAAGAGTTGGAAGATCTCTCATTTCGCGTTCTGTATCCGGAGGCCTACGAAGTCGTCACCGAACGGCTGTTCACGCTGGCCTTGCGCAACAAGGATCTCATTACCGACATTGAACAGCAGCTCACCCGCAAGCTCGCCGACCGCGGCATCGTGGCCACCGTCAAGGGACGGCAGAAGCGGGCCTATTCGATCTGGCGCAAGATGGAGCGGAAATCGGTCGGATTTGAACAATTATCCGATATTTTTGCATTTCGCGTCATCCTGAAGTCCGTGGCGGACTGTTATCAGGTGCTCGGCATCGTCCATACCACTTGGCCGTTCGTGCCGGGGCGTTACAAGGACTACATCTCCACGCCCAAGCAGAACGACTACCGGTCGATCCACACCACGGTGATCGGTCCGGGCAAGCAGCGCGTCGAGTTGCAGATCCGCACCGAAGAGATGGACAACGTTGCCGAATACGGTATTGCCGCGCACGCCCTTTACAAGGACGGCGGAGGTTCTCCGAGCGAGATGCTGTCGCGCGAATCCAATGCTTATGCCTGGTTGCGGCGGACCATCGAATTGCTGGCTGAGGGATCGAATCCGGAGGAATTCCTCGAGCATACCAAGCACGAACTGTTCCACGACCAGGTCTTCTGCTTCACCCCGAAAGGCAAGCTGATCGCGCTGCCACGCCAGGCCACCCCGATCGACTTTGCCTATGCCGTGCACACCGACGTCGGCAACACCGCGGTTGGCTGCAAGATCAACGGCAAGATCGCGCCCCTGATGTCGGAACTTGGCAATGGTGACGAGGTCGAAATTCTCACGTCCAAGGCTCAGAAAGCGCCGCCGGCGGCATGGGAATCCCTTGTCGTAACGGGCAAGGCGCGGGCGGCAATCCGGCGTGCGACGCGGGTGGCGGTACGCGCCCAATATGCCGGCCTTGGCCGGCGTATTGTCGAGCGGTTGTTTCAGCGTGCCAAGAAGGACTATTCCGACGAGAAGCTGCAAGGGGCGCTGCCACGGCTGGCGCGTGCGTCCATTGAGGACGTCATGGCAGCGGTCGGCCGCGGCGAGATGAAAGCCTCGGACGTGGCGCGTGCCATGTATCCCGATTATCGCGAGGAGCGTGCGGCGATCACGGCGCCGGCCGATGAAGGCGGCTGGGTGGACCTCAAGAAAGCCAAATCGGTAAAAGCCAAGGTGCCGGACGGAGAAAGCCGCTCGGCCATTCCGGTGCGCGGCATCAACAGCGATCTGCCGGTGCGTTTCGCGCCCAAAGGCGGGGCGGTGCCGGGCGATCGCATTGTCGGCATTCTCACGCCGGGCGAAGCGATCACCATTTATCCGATCCAGTCGCCGGCGCTGAAAGAATTCGAAGAAACGCCGGAACGTTGGGTGGACCTTCGCTGGGATATGGACGATTGCGAGCCGCAGCGATTTCCTGCCCGGATCGTCGTGCAATCGGTGAATGAACCCGGATCGCTGGCACAGATTGCCCAGGTCATCGCCGAACATGATGGCAATATCGACAATATTCATATGACGCGGCAGTCACCTGATTTTACAACGGTGACCATCGATCTTGAGGTCTACGACCTCAAGCATCTGACGGCGATCATCTCGCAATTGCGGGCGAAGGCCGTGGTGGCCCAAGCCACACGCGTGAATGGCTGATTGACGGAACCTTCGGCGTGTCAAACATCCCTTATCTTCGACTTGGCGTGAACATCGATCACGTCGCCACCATCCGCAATGCCCGCGGCGGCACGCATCCCGATCCGGTCCGTGCGGCCAGGCTCGCTGTCGCGGCAGGCGCTGACGGCATTACCGCGCATCTGCGCGAGGATCGCCGGCATATCCGCGACGAAGATATCGCCCGTTTGAAAGCCGAAATCACCAAGCCGTTGAATTTCGAAATGGCGGCGACCGACGATATGATCGCCATCGCGGTAAAGACGAGACCGCATGCTGCGTGTCTCGTTCCGGAGCGGCGCCAGGAGCGCACCACCGAGGGCGGTCTCGACGTGGTGGGGCAAAAGTCGCTCGTCGCGGCGGCGGTCGCGGCGTTGGCTGCCGCGGGGATCCGGGTTTCGTTGTTCATCGCGGCCGAAACGGCACAGATCGAAGCGGCGAAAGCGGTGGGGGCACCGGTCATCGAGATTCACACCGGCGCCTGGTGCGAAGCGCTAGGGCATGACAGGGCGGCTGCAGATCGCGAATGGAAGCGGATCGTTGACAATGCCCGCCTGGCGAAATCGCTGGGGCTTGAAGTGCATGCCGGACATGGTCTCGATTTTGAGAGTGCGGAGACGATCGCGGCCCTGCCGGAAATCGTCGAACTGAATATTGGGCATTTCCTCATCGGCGAAGCGGCATTTGTCGGACTTGAATCCGCGATCCGGACCATGCGGGTCGCGATGGATCGCGGCCGGGCGAAGGTGGTGCGATGATCCTTGGCATCGGCTCCGATCTTGTCGACATTCGCAGGATCGAGAAAGTCATCGCGCGCCATGGTGAGCGGTTCATCGATCGTATTTTCACCGATGTGGAACGCGCCAAAGCGGAGCGCCGGGCGACCCGCATCGACACCTATGCCAAGCGGTTTGCTGCCAAGGAGGCGTGTTCGAAGGCGCTTGGCACTGGCTTTCGCCGTGGTGTGTTTTTCAAGGATATGGGCGTGGTCAATTTGCCCTCGGGGCGACCGACAATGCATTTGACCGGCGGTGCACTGGAGCAGCTTCGGCGCATAACGCCGGAGGGGCATGAGGCGCGCATCGACGTGAGCCTGACCGACGAATATCCGATTGCACAGGCGTTCGTGGTCATCTCGGCGGTCCCGCTGAAGGGTGGACAAGCGGGATAGGGGTACTGCGGCAGGGGCTGGCGCTTGTTCGCGTCCTGAATTGCTGCCGGCAGACGCTGCGCTCAAGGGCAAACCTGGTGGCTACTTTCAAAGGCGGGTGCTGTACGGCCCGTGTTTCAAACTCCTGGTGCCCGGGATGGCTCCGCGTTGCGGCGCACACCGGAAGGTGATCGGACCGTCGCTCGGCCAGCTTGTTATTGCCTGCCGCTGCGTCGACATAATTGAACCGAATTTGCCGGAGTAATGCTATTCAAAGGGGAGCGAGACCGTCGCCCACGTTGCCATGACGCCGGGATATTTCAATTGATTTTTCCTTGAAAATCAGACGGTTATACGGAGTTTCTGCATTGATTGCGCCTTGTCGGCCCAGCCGCTACAAGTCGCCGAATGCGCATCCAAGGGACGAGAGGCTTATGAGCGTGACCACCGGGGCAAAGAAAAAAGAAGGCGGATTGGGCGAGACCGTCCGGGTCATCGTGCATGCGCTCATCATCGCTCTTGTCATCCGCACCTT
>JAEWCJ010000364.1 GCA_023390695.1 Pseudomonadota bacterium
CCCCGCGTCCAGGGATTGGCGGCCTGCCGCCGGTTGGCGGCCGCCGCCACCAGATTCTCGCGCGTCGTCAGGTAGGGGAAGATCTGCCGTCCCTCCGGCACCAGCCCGATGCCGAGCTGCGCCACCCGATAGGACGGCCATTGCCGGATATCGACGCCGAGAAAGCGGATCGCGCCCTTGCGCGCCGGCGTCAGTCCCATGATCGAGCGGATGGTGGTGGTCTTGCCCATGCCGTTGCGGCCCATCAGCGTCACCATCTCGCCCGGCGCGATCGCCAGCGACATGCCGAACAGGACCTGGCTCAGGCCGTAACAGGTCTCGATGCCTTCGACATCGAGCAGGTTGCCGTTGGCGTCCGCCTTCCGGTCAGGCATGCGGCCCTCCCGCCTTCTTGCCCTCGCCGAGATAGGCCTTTCTCACATCGGCATTGTTGCGGATCTCTTCCGGCGCGCCCGAGGCGATGAGGCGGCCATAGACCAGCACCGAGATGCGGTCGGCGAGCGCGAACACCGCCTCCATGTCGTGCTCGACCAGAAGAATCGTCAGTTCCTGTTTCAGCTCACGCAGCAGCCTGACGAGCCGCGCCGATTCCTCCGGGCCCATGCCGGCCATCGGCTCATCGAGCAGCAGCATGCGCGGCTTCATGGCCAGCGCCATCGCGATCTCGATCTGCCGGTGCTCGCCGTGGCTCATGTTCGAGACCACGACATTCTCTCGTCCGGCCAGCCCGACCCGCGCCAGCGCCGCACGCGCGGGCTCGCGCAATTCCTGCATGCCGCGCGCGTTGCGCCAGAAATGGAACGAATGTCCGGCCTGCGCCTGCACCGCCAGCGCGACATTGTCGAGCGCGGTGAAATCCAGGAACAGCGAGGTGATCTGGAAGGAGCGCGCGAGCCCCAGCATGCCGCGCCGCCAGGTCGGCAAGGCGGTGATGTCCTCGCCGGCAAACACCACCGCGCCGGAATCGGGTTTGAGCTCGCCCATCAACTGGGTGATCAGGGTGGTCTTGCCGGCGCCGTTCGGACCGATGATCGCATGCAGCTCCGCCGCCGGAATATCCAGCGTGATGTTGTCGGAGGCGATCACGCCGCCGAAGCGTTTCGACAGGCTGTCGATGCGCAGCAGGGGATCAGTCACGGCGCCCTCCCCGCAGCAATCCGTCGATGCCGCCGCGCGCATACAGCACGACCAGGAGCAGCATCGGGCCGAGCACGAGCTGCCAGTATTCGCGCGCCGCGGTCATTTCCTTGCCGGTGATGAAATGACCGACCACGGCGATGATATGCGGCAGCGATTCCTCCAGCACCAGCAGCGCCACCGCGCCGATCACCGGCCCGACCACCGAGCCCATGCCGCCGAGTACCGCCATCACGATCAGGTCGCCGGAGCGCGTCCAGTGCATCATCGCCGGGCTGACGAATTCCGCCTGGTTGGCGAGCAGCACGCCGGCCAGACCGCAGAGCATGCCGGCAATGACGAAGCAGACCAGCCGGTAGCGGAAGGTCGGAATGCCGATGGCGCGCATGCGGCGCTCGTTGGAGCGCGCGCCCTGGATCACCATGCCGAAGCGGGAATTCACCAGCCGCCAGACCAGATACATGGTCGCGAACAGCACCACGAGGCAGACATAATAGAACGTGGTCTTGTTCGAGAGATTGAGCAGGGAGCCGAAATCGCTGCGCTTGTAGATGGTCAGCCCGTCATCGGCACCGTAGCGGTCAAGGCTGACGCCGACGTAATAGATCATCTGCGCGAAGGCGAGCGTGATCATGATGAAATAGACGCCGCGCGTGCGCAGCGACAGCAATCCGGTGATCAGCGCGAACAATCCGCAGGCAAGCATCGCCGCCGGCCATTGCAGCAGGCCGGAATTGATCCCCTCATAGGCGAGGATGCCGACCGCATAGCCGCCGATGCCGAGATAGGCGGCGTGTCCGAAACTGACCATGCCGCCGAAGCCCATGATCAGGTTCAGGCTGACCGCCGCGATCGCCAGAATGACGATGCGGGTGAACAGCGTCATCAGGAAGGCGTTGCCGGTGGCGTCGGCATAGACCGGCACGATGGCGAGAAATGCCAGCAGCAAGACAACCAGGACGTTGCGGAGCGTGAGCGCCTTCTTCATTTGCTGGCCGCCGGGAACAGGCCTTCCGGCCGCGCCACCAGGATGACCGCCATCACCAGATAGATGAGCATCGAGGACAGGGCCGGGCCTGCGGTCGAGGCGGCGGAATTCGACAGGAACAGCTTGAGCACGTCGGGCAGGAATGCCCGTCCCACGGTGTCGATCAGGCCGACCAGGATCGAGGCGACGAAGGCGCCGCGGATCGAGCCGATGCCGCCGATGATGATGACCACGAAGGCGAGGATCAGGATGTTCTCGCCCATGCCGATCTGCACGGTCAGGATCGGCGCCTGCATCATGCCGGCAAGGCCGGCGAGCGCGGCGCCGATGCCGAACACGAACGTGTAGAGCAGCTTGATGTTGATGCCGAGCGCCCCGATCATCTCGCGGTTGGAGGCGCCGGCGCGGATCAGCATGCCGACGCGCGTGCGCATCACGACCAGATAGAGCGCCACCGCCACGATCAGCGCCACGGCGATGATCATCAGCCGGTAGCTGGAATAATAGACGCCCGGCAGAATCTCGAGCGGCATGTTCAGCCAGGAGGGCAGCGGCAGGCTGAGCCCGGCCGGCCCCCAGATCAGCCGCACCATTTCATTGGAGAAAAGAATCAGCCCGAACGTGCCGAGCACGTGGTCGAGATGATCGCGCCCATAGAGCCGCCTGAGCGCGATGATTTCGACCGCCATGCCGACGCAGAGCGTGGCGATCAGCGCCAGAAAGATCGCGCCGACGAAGCTGCCGGTCAGCGCGGCGAAGGTCGCCGCGAAATAAGCGCCGATCATGTAGAGCGAGCCGTGCGCCAGATTCACGAGATCCATGATCCCGAAGACCAGCGTGAGCCCCGCCGCCAGCAGGAACAGCAGCAAGCCGAACTGCAGGCCATTCAATGTCTGTTCGATAAAAAGAAGCATCGGCAGGCCGTAACACCCTCGCCCGCGAATGGCAGGCTTCGATTTCTGTCATGCCCGGCCCTGCGCCGGGCATCCACGTCTTTCGGTACTTTACCCAAGACGTGGATGGCCGGGACAAGCCCGGCCATGACGCCTTCGTTTGTCTCGTGGCGCCGTCAGATCACCACTTCATCGGGCATTTGTCGTGGAAGCGGTCCTGGCTATCCTTCACGATGGTGGCGCCGGTCTTCAGCGAGAGCGGGAAGTCCTTGTCCTCGCCCTTCCCCACGTCCTGCAGATAGAAGTTCTGGATCGGGAAGTGGTTGTTGCCGTAGCGGTAGGAGCCGCGCACCGACTGGAAATTCGCCTTGCGCATCTCGTCGCGCATCGCGTCCTTCTGGCTGAGGTCGCCCTTCACCGCGACCACGGCGCTGTTGATGAGCTGCGCCGCGTCATAGGATTGCGCGCCGTAATAGGTCGGGCGCAGCCCCGGATATTTCTTGCGGTAATCGGCGACGAAACGCTTGTTCTGCTCGTTCGGCAGATCGTGCACCCATTGCTGCGCGCCGGGCACGCCGAGCGCCAGCTCCTTCTGCAGCGGCAGCGACAATTCGTCGACGGTGAAGGCGGTGTAGAGCGGGATCTGTCCCTTGAGGCCGGCCTGCGCATATTGCGTCAGGAACTGCACGCCCGACGCACCCGGATAGAAGACGAACACCGCGTCCGGCTTGGCCGCGCGCGCCTTCGACAATTCCGCCGAGAAGTCGAGCTGGTCCGGCCACTTGGTCAGATCCTGACCGAGCACCTTGCCCTTGAAGGTCGCGGCGACGCCGGAGAGCATGTCCTTGCCGGCAGCATAGTTCGGCCCGATCAGATAGACCGACTTCACGCCCATCTGATTCATGTATTCGCCGACCGCCTGCGGGGTCTGGTCGTTCTGCCAGGAGGTGGAGAAGAAGAAGGGCGAGCACAATTCGCCGGCGATCTGCGAAGGGCCGGCATTGGCGCTGATCAGGAAGGTCTTCGAATCGACCACCGGCTTGAGCGAGGCGAGCAGCACGTTCGACCAGATATAGCCGGCGATGAAATCGACCTTGTCCGACTGCAGCAGCTTCTCGGTCTTCTGGCGGCCGATATCCGGCTTCTGGCCGTCGTCTTCATAGATCACCTCGACCGGCAGCCCGCCCATCTTGCGGCCCATGTGATCGAGCGCCAGCTCGAAGGAGTTGCGCATGTCGTTGCCGATGACGGCGGTGGGGCCGCTGAAGGTGGAGACGAAGCCGATTTTGACGGTCTTGTTCTGTGCGGCAGCAGGCACCAAACCCAGCGCAAGAATGGCGCTGGCTGTCAGCAAAGTCTTCCTCATCTGTCAGTCCTCCCGGGTGTTGGCCGCTCGCATGCAACTCTAATGGATCGACGTGCGGGCCAAAAGGCTGCTTTTCGAACGGCCGGTTTTTATCGGCAGCAAACTTTCATCGTCATGATGTGATCTTGTGCAGGCTCATGCCTGCGGCGCCTCCAGTCGCAGCTTGAAACGTTGGATCTTGCCGGTCGCGGTCTTCGGCAATTCGGTGCGGAATTCGATCCAGCGCGGATATTTGAACGGCGCCAGCCGCGTCTTCACATGCTCCTGCAGCGCGCGCGACAGGTCCTCGCAGGCCCTGTCATGCGCCTTCAGCACCACGAAGGCTTTCGGCTTCACCAGTCCGTCGCCGTCGCGCCAGGCGACCACCGCGCATTCCAGAACGTCGTCATGCGTCTGCAGCGCGCCCTCGACCTCGAACGGCGAGACATAGAGGCCCGACACCTTCAGCATGTCGTCGTTGCGGCCGCAATAGACGTATTAGCCGTCCTCGTCCTGCCGGTATTTGTCGCCGGAGCGCGTCCATTCGCCCATGAAGGTGCGGCGCGACTGTTCGCGGTTGTTCCAGTACATGAGGGCGCTGGACGGCCCGCGCACCAGCAATTCGCCCATCTCGCCGGCGGCGACCTCCTGCCCGTCGTCGCCGACCAGCTTGACGTCGTAGCCGGGGACCGGCTGGCCGGTCGTGCCGTATTTCACCGCGCCCGGCCGGTTCGACAGGAAGATGTGCAGCATCTCGGTCGAGCCGATCCCGTCGAGGATGTCGCTCCCGAACCGCGCACGCCACCGCTCGCCGACGTGCGCCGGGAGCGCCTCGCCGGCCGAGATGCTGACGCGGAGGCGCGGCGAACCCTTCGCGCCGGCGAGGTCGCGGTCGGCGAGGATCGACGCGAACAGGGTCGGCACGCCGCCGAACAC
>JAEWCJ010000378.1 GCA_023390695.1 Pseudomonadota bacterium
GTTTCATGGAGCGCTACGCGCCGTCGGCCAAGGACCTCGCCTCCCGCGACGTGGTTTCGCGTTCGATGACCGTCGAGATCCGCGAAGGCCGCGGCGTCGGCAAGAACAAGGACCACATCTTCCTGCATCTCGATCATCTCGATCCAAAGGTGCTGGCGGAACGGCTGCCGGGCATTTCGGAATCAGCGCACATCTTTGCCGGTGTCGATCTGACCAAGGAGCCGATCCCGGTCTTGCCGACCGTGCACTACAACATGGGCGGCATCCCGACGAACTATCACGGCGAAGTGCTGACCAAGAAAAACGGCGATCCTGACGCGATCGTGCCCGGCCTGATGGCGATCGGCGAAGCCGCTTGCGTCTCCGTGCACGGCGCCAACCGTCTCGGCTCCAATTCGCTGATCGACCTTGTAGTGTTCGGCCGCGCCGCCGCGTTGCGTTGCGCCGAGACCGTCGAAGCCAACGGCAAGCATGCGGAACTCCCTGCCGACTCGGCGGAGCTGGCCTTGTCGCGGCTCGACAAGTTCCGCAACGCCTCCGGCGACACACCGACCGCCGACCTGCGTCTGAAGATGCAGAAGGTGATGCAGAACAATTGCGCGGTGTTCCGCACCGGCGAAACCCTGGACGAAGGCCATAAGCTCATCCACCAGGTCTATGGCGAGATGCCGGACGTCCGCGTCACCGACCGTTCGCTGATCTGGAATTCCGATCTCGTCGAAACCCTCGAGCTCGACAATCTGATCGCGCAGGCCGTGGTCACGATGGATTCCGCACAGAACCGTACCGAAAGCCGCGGCTCGCATGCCCGCGAGGATTTCCCCGACCGCGACGACAAGACCTGGATGAAGCACACACTCGCGTGGTTCGATCCCAAGACCGGCAAGGTCACGATCGATTACCGTCCGGTCCACACCTACACGATGACCAACGACATCGCCTATATCGAGCCGAAGGCACGGGTTTACTGATCATGGTCGAAATCACGCTTCCAAAGAATTCCCGCGTCACCGAAGGCAAGGTCTGGCCGCGCAATCCGGGCGCCAAGCGCGAGCGGGAGTTCCGCATCTATCGCTGGAACCCGGAAGAGGGAAACAATCCGCGCATCGACACCTATTATGTCGATCTCGACGATTGCGGACCGATGGTTCTGGACGCGCTCATCTGGATCAAGTCGAAGATCGATCCGACGCTGACCTTCCGCCGCTCCTGCCGCGAAGGTGTATGCGGATCCTGCGCGATGAATATCGACGGTACCAACACGCTCGCCTGCACGCGCGGCATGAATGAGATCAAGGGTGAAGTGCGCATCTACCCGCTGCCGCATATGTCGGTGGTAAAGGATCTGGTGCCCGATCTCACCAATTTCTATGCGCAATACGCCTCGATCGAACCGTGGCTGAAGACGGAATCGCCGGCGCCGCAGAAGGAATGGCGGCAGAGCAAGGAAGACCGCGAGAAGCTCGACGGTCTCTATGAATGCATTCTCTGCGCCTGCTGCTCGACATCGTGCCCGAGCTATTGGTGGAACGGCGAGCGTTACATGGGCCCGGCGGCGCTGCTGCAGGCCAACCGCTGGATCGTGGATTCGCGCGACGAGGCGACCGGCGAGCGGCTCGACTTCCTGGAAGATCCGTTCCGCCTCTATCGCTGCCACACCATCATGAATTGCTCGAAGGCCTGCCCGAAAGGCCTCAATCCGGCGAAAGCCATCGCCGAGATCAAGAAAAAGATGGTCGAACGTCAGGTGTGAGCCGTCGCGCCCTTTGGTTGCATAAAATAAAAATACTATCTTTGCTTGATTTAGCCATTCACCCCATGCACTCTTCCTCTCGGGGAGAGGTGTCATGGGGTGGCGTGGTAGAATTTTGCTTTGCGTGAGCGTCGCCCTTTGTGTCGGGTGCGCGGGACCGAGCACCAGTATTCCTGGCTTATCGTCGGACGAAGTCGCCTCGGAGCGACGTAAGCAGCAGATATTTCAGATTCAGAACTACTTCTCACAGCTCGCCCGGCTGATTAACGTCTCGCACCGCCTGACACTTGCCAATCGAGCCGACTGCAAGGAAGCGGTCGCGCCGCGGCTTGGTCTCTTCTCGATCGCCGCGCACGAATTGCCCGACAGATACAAAGGGCTCGCGGCCGAAGCCCTGAATCTCGACGCGGACAAATCAACCGTCCTTTCGATGGCGGAAGGCGGCCCGGCCGCGAAGGCCGGAATCTCGGTCGGCGACGTCTTGCTGGCGTTCAACGGCGAGGATCTGCCTGGCGAAAAACCGTCCGAATGGATCGAGGCGTTTCTGAAACGGAACGGCAACCGTCCGGTCCGCATCGATGTGAAGAGATCCGGCAAGAAGCAAACCTACACCGTGCCCACCGTGACAGCCTGTTCCATCCCCATCCTTCTGAAGACAGACGACCAGTTGAACGCCTTCACCGACGGCAGACGAATTGTCATCCATTCCGGCATTCTGAGGGTCGCACAGACCGATGCAGAGCTAGCTGTCATCGTGGGCCACGAACTCGCCCATGTCACCATGGGTCATTTGAGGAAGCTTGAGCAGAACAGAGCAGCCGGAACGGTTGGCGGCGCAATTGTCGACATCGGCCTCGCGCTGCTCGGCGTCAACACCGGCGGAGCCTTTATGCGTAGCCTGGGCGATGCCGGTGCAAACGCCTATGCCACCGACTTTGAGCGTGAAGCAGACTATGTCGGCGTCTATTATGTCGCGCGCGCCGGCTACGACACCTCGACATCGGAAAAAATCTGGCGTTCCTTGGCGCAAGAAAGTCCAAAACAAATCTTTTATGCTGGACTGCATCCGACGTCGCCGGAACGTTTCTTGCTGATACAAAAAGCGAATGAAGAAATTGCCGACAAGAAACGGCGCAATGTCCCCCTTGTGCCCGAAGCGAAGCCAAGTCAGGTCAGCAGTGTATCGGAGACCGCGTCGGCTCCGAATTGACGGGTGGGAAGGAACTTGCCGAACGCAAATTCGTTCTTTTCCAGCTTCTGCTGAAAGCATGAGAACGATGTCATGATCGATCATGTCGGCTTTCCGGTTTCCGGCTATGAGCGTTCAAAGGCGTTTTATTTAAAGGCGCTTGCGCCGCTCGGCTATGCGCTGATCATGGAAGTCGAGCAGGAGACCGAGAAGGGCTTTCCTGCTGCCGGCTTCGGCATCGGGCGTAAACCCGATTTCTGGATTGGAGGTGAGGGCGGCCTCCATCGCGCACTGCATATTGCAATCCAGGCAAAGGACCGTGTCACTGTCGACGCGTTCTACGAGGTCGCGCTTGCGGCCGGCGGCAGGGACAACGGTGCGCCGGGTCTGCGTCCGCATTACCATCCCGACTATTACGCGGCCTTCGTCCTCGATCCCGACGGACACAATATCGAGGCGGTTTGTCACGCTCCGGCCTGACAGCACTGCGGAAACAATTTCGCGCTCGCATCGTTGTCAGTTTACCAAAAACTTCAATGCAGCATGTCGCGCTGCACTGCGAGCGGTGCAATGAACATTCGTTAAACGGCGCGCCGCATATCGGCCATTGTCACGACAAATCCGCGCCCATTCCTTCTGCATGCTGCAACTGCCCGCCGAATCTTTCTTCACGCCAACGACGGAAAAACATGACGACGCTGAAACGCCTGTTGCTTGCCACCACCATTCTGACCACCTCCGGAACGTGGGCTGCATCTGCAGCACCACAGGATGGCTTGCGCATGATGCTTGCACAGCAGGCTGCGCCAGAACCTGACAAGGCACCGGAGAATCAAGCACCCGTGCGACGCGGGCCGGGTGGACAGCCGACTCCGGCGCAACAGCAGCCCCAGCGTCCCGCACCTCCGGCGAAACCGACCCCACCCGGGGCCGAACAGGCGCCCGCACCTCGCGGCGAGCAGCCACGCAGGCCGGATCAGCCGCAGCCGCCCGTTCAGCGCGGCGAACCGCCGCAGCGTCCGGCCGTCCGCACCCCACCTGCGCCGCAGGCCGAGCCGCAGCCGAGCGCACCTGACACGCAGAAACCACCGCTGCGCCGCGAGACACCGCCGCCGACAGCACCGGCGCCACGCGCCGAGCCGCCGCAACAACAGCCTGCGCCAACCCCTCCGCCAGCAGCCAGCCCTGAGCGCCGGTCGCCGCCCCCGCAACAAAGCGCACCGGCTCCTTCCACAGCTCCGGCGCCCGCTGCACCGCCGCCGAACGGCCGCGCCGTGCCTCAGCAATCGCAGACGCCGCCTGCACCGGGCCGACCGGCAGCGGCGGGACCGCGCCGCATTGAGGAACTGCGCCAGGAACGCCGCGAAGAGCGCCGCGGCGACAGCACGGTCATTCGCGAAGGCGACCGTATGATCATCCGGCAGGGTGATCGTACCATCATCCGCCGCGACGAAGCCGACAGGTTCCGTGGCTCGCGTGACGTCCGCGTCGAGCGGAGGGGCAATGAGAATTTCACCATCCTCCCGCGGCCGGGCGGCGTACAGATCATCACCGTAACGGACGCCGATGGCCGCCTGGTTCGGCGCGTCCGGCGCGATGCACGCGGCAAGGAAGTGATCATCATCGACAACCGGCCGCGCGGTCCGCAGCGCGCCGGCGGATTCTTCGTGCAACTGCCGCCGCCGGTGATCCGCATTCCGCGCGAACGCTACATCGTGGAAGCGGATATGGCCGATGAGGCCCTGATCTACGACACGTTGATGGCGCCGCCGGTGGAACGGCTGAGCCGTGGTTACACGCTCGACGAAGTGCGCTACAGCGCCCCGCTGCGTGACCGCATGCCGCGTATCGACGTCGACACCGTGACCTTCGACACCGGCTCGTGGGAGGTGAGCGCCGATCAGGTCAACCGCCTTGCGCCGATCGCCGAGGCGATGCGGCGCGCCATCGCCC
>JAEWCJ010000100.1 GCA_023390695.1 Pseudomonadota bacterium
GTGTTCCGGCTGCCGAAGGACGATTCCACGGACTACATCAAGCGCGTGATCGGCTTGCCCGGGGACCGGATCCGCATGATGGACGGCTTGCTGCATATCAACGGGCAGCCGGTGAAGCGCGAGCGCATTTCCGATTTTATCGAAACCGAAGAGACCGAACGGGCGACACGGGTGAAGCGCTGGCGCGAGACGCTGCCGAATGGCGTCACCTACACGACGCTCGATCTCGTCGATAACGGCTTTTACGACAATACGCAGGAGTACGTCGTTCCCGCGGGCCATTATTTCATGATGGGCGACAACCGCGATAACTCCACCGACAGCCGCGTGCTCAGCCAGGTCGGCTATGTGCCGTTCGAGAATCTGATCGGCCGCGCGCAGATCATTTTCTTTTCTGTGGCTGAAGGTGAGCGCGCCTGGCAGGTTTGGCGCTGGCCTTGGGCCGTGCGCTGGAGCCGGTTGTTCTCTGTTGTCCGATGAATCGAAAGGCCGATAACGCCCCAGATGACGTCGTTCGGCCGGCGGCTGCAAAGCGCGGCGTGGCCGTAAAGGAGCGTGCGCCAGCGCCGGCCGCACGTGTGCGCAAGGTCAAGGCCAAGCCATCGGCGGCGACGTCTCTGGAGACCACCATCGGTTATCGGTTCGCGGATTCGGACCTGCTGGATCGTGCCTTGACGCATATTTCCGCGCTCAAGGGGCAGGGACGTGTGGGCAGCTATCAACGGCTGGAATTCCTTGGCGATCACGTGTTGGGGCTTGCGGTTTCGGAAATGCTGTTTGCGGCTTTCCCCAAGGCGGATGAGGGGGAATTGTCCCGTCGTCTCGCCGATCTCGTGCGGCGGGAGACTTGTGCCGATGTCGCCCGCGCCATCGATCTGGGCGCTGCCTTGCGGCTCGGCGCTTCCGAGGTGAGGGCGGGTGGGCGCAGCAAGGTCGCTATCCTGGCCGACGTTTGCGAATCCCTGATTGGCGCGGTTTTTCTGGATGGCGGCTACGAGGCGGCAAAAGGTTTCGTGGAGCGGTTCTGGGCGGAACGCATGCGCAAGCCGGCGCGGCCGCTGCGCGATCCGAAGACGGTGCTGCAGGAATGGGCGCAGGGGCGCGGGCTTCCGACACCTGCCTATCGCGAGGTCGAGCGCACCGGACCGCATCACGATCCGGTGTTCCGTGTTGCCGTGACCTTGCCTGATCGCGATCCCGCCGAGGGCAAGGGACGCTCGAAACGCGCCGCCGAACAGGCGGCTGCGGCAGCTTTGTTGGCGCGGGAAGGCGTGCGTGCGGATGGTTGAAATGAACACTCACGGACAAGGACCGGAGCAGACACGTTGCGGCTTCGTGGCCTTGATCGGCGCGCCCAATGCCGGCAAATCGACGCTGCTCAACGCTCTGGTCGGGTCCAAGGTCTCAATCGTCTCGCACAAGGTGCAGACGACACGCATGCTCGTGCGCGGCATCGCGATCGAGGGCGATGCGCAGCTGATCTTTGTCGACACGCCCGGCATCTTCCGGCCCAAGCGAAGGCTCGATCGCGCCATGGTCGACAGCGCCTGGTCTGGCGCGCAAGACGCGGATCTCACCGGATTGCTGATTGATGCCCGCAAGGGGCTCGACGAGGAGACGGAAGCTATCCTGTCGAGGGTCGACGATATCGGCGGCGAAAAATTCCTGCTGCTCAACAAGATCGATCTGGTCGACAAGGAAACTCTGCTGGGGCTCACTCAGGCGGTGAATGAGCGTGCCCGCTTCACCGCGACCTTCATGATTTCGGCTTTGACCGGCAGCGGTGTCGCCGACGTGAAGCGCTGGCTGGCGGAACGCGTGCCGCAAGGGCCTTGGCATTATCCGGAAGACCAGATTTCAGATGCGCCGCTGCGGCAGCTCGCCGCCGAGATCACGCGCGAAAAGCTGTTTCACCGGCTGCATCAGGAATTGCCCTATCAGTCGACGGTCGAGACCACGGATTGGAAGCAGCTCAAGGACGGATCGGTCCGTATTGAGCAAACGATCTTTGTCGAGCGTGAGAGCCAGCGCAAGATTGTGCTTGGTAAGGGCGGACAGACCATCAAGGCCATTGGCGCCGATGCGCGCCGGGAGATCGCCGACATCGCGGAAGCCCCGGTCCATCTCTTTCTGTTCGTGAAGGTGCGCGAAGGCTGGGGCAACGATCCGGAGCGCTATCGCGAAATGGGCCTGGATTTTCCGAAGGATTGACCGGCGCGCAGATTCGCCGGCAAGGTGCCCGGCATGCATTGGATCGATGACGGCATCGTTCTGGGCGTGCGCAAGCACGGGGAGGCCAACGCTATCCTCGAATTGATGACGCGCGCGCATGGCCGCCATCTTGGGCTGGTGCGGGGCGGTGGCAGCACGCGACTTCGCCCGGTCCTGCAGCCAGGCAACACCGTGCACGCGAGCTGGAGCGCCCGGATCGACGAACATCTCGGAACCTATACCGTCGAAGGCCTCAACCTGCGCGCCGGCTCGTTGCTGACGTCTTCGCATGCGGTTTATGCCGTCACGCATCTCGCGGCATTGGCGCGGCTGTTGCCGGAGCGCGATCCGCACGAGGCGGTCTATGACAGCCTGGACATGATCCTGGACGCGGTTGAGGATCCGGCCCTGGCCGGTGCACATGCCGTCCATTTCGAGATGTTGATGCTGGTCGAGCTCGGCTTTGGTCTTGATCTGGTATCGTGCGCTGCGACCGGACAGACGCATGATCTCATTTATGTCTCGCCGAAATCCGGTCGCGCCGTCTCACGCGAAGCGGGTGAGGAGTGGCGGCACCGGCTGCTGCCGCTGCCAGCCTTTTTGGTGCAAGACGACCATGCGGCTCCATCCGGCGCCGACATCATCAAAGCCTTCGACCTCACCGGCTATTTTCTGGCGCGTGACGTGCTTGAGCCGCGTGGTCTGGCCTTTGCGGATGCGCGTGCGCATTTCATCGCCGCCATTGCACGGGCTTTGCCGCACGCCGCCTGAAAAAAAAGGCCGGTCGATAAGACCGGCCTCGAAATTTTGCTGTGCAATCGGTTAGCGGCAACGCCGCTCCCACCAGCACCGGCGATAAACTCCGTAGCCGCGGCAGACGCGCACACTGCGGCACCGCGGGCCGCGGCGATAACGGTAATATTGCGCCTGTTCGATCATGCTCTGCAGGTTAATGGCACCGTTGATTGCCGCGCCATTGGCCGGCGCGGCGGATGCACCGGTGGTGCCGGCAAGGCCGAGGCCGGTCGCGACCAGCATTGCAAAGATAATCTGCTTCATCAGGGTCTCCTTTTCCGTCCTTGACGATAATCTCTCATCGCCAGATGAAATTAGTGGTCAGCCCAAGCCGAACCGACCACGTTCCCCACCCGCCGCAAAAGATTCGATGCGGTCGCAAACGCATATTAGCTGAAGTTGAGGATTTGGCGACACGGCAGGCTGTGGCGCCAAACAGGGCCTGAATCCTCCGCCGTTGGTCACCGGCTTACCACCGGTAGCGATAGGGCCGGTAATAAGGCCGGTAGTAGCGATAGGGCCTATAATAACCGTAAGGTCGAGAGTAGCGCGGGCCGCCTGTCCACCAGCAGCGCCGGGTGCAGCCATAGGGACCACAACGGCGGCGGCACACATAGCGAACCTCCTCGCTCAGTTTGTGGTCCGCCAGAGCTCCGCTGAGGCCTGCCGGCACCGGCAGCGTCATGGCGTGAGCCTGATTCGTTGGCACGGACGCAAATGTCAGCAGCGCTGCAATGGCCGCAAATGCGATCAGTATCCTGCGCATATTCGGTCCTTCCATAAATATCCTTGCAAGCCGCAGAGGTTCATTTTGGTTCCCTCCGTGCTGGCTTGCGTCGCCTCCGTCCAGCCAGTAAAGCCCCAGTTCTCTGAATCCGTCATGGGATGAATGTTCATCCCTTGTTCATGGGCTTTTTGCGGGTTACCCACGCGCCATGGGAAAGCAAGCGATTCCGCCTGAGAAAGGCGACGTCCACGAAATTGCGTTGCGGGATGCTCTGGAAGAGCGGTATCTCGCTTACGCGCTTTCGACCATCATGCACCGGGCCTTGCCGGACGCTCGCGACGGGCTGAAGCCGGTCCATCGCCGCATTCTCTATGGTATGCGCCTGCTGCGGCTTGATCCCGGAGCGACCTTCAAGAAGTCGGCCAAAATCGTCGGCGACGTGATGGGTAACTTCCATCCGCATGGCGACCAGGCCATCTACGACGCCCTCGTACGTCTCGCGCAAGATTTCTCATCGCGCTATCCGCTCGTCGACGGGCAGGGCAATTTCGGCAATATCGACGGCGATAACGCCGCTGCCTACCGCTATACCGAAGCGCGCATGACCGAGGTTGCGCGGCTTCTGCTCGAGGGGATCGAGGAGGATGCGGTCGATTTCCGCCCGAACTACGACGGCTTGTCAGAAGAGCCGGTGGTTCTGCCCGGCGCATTCCCGAATCTGCTCGCCAACGGCGCTCAAGGCATTGCCGTGGGCATGGCGACCTCGATACCGCCTCACAACGCAGCAGAGCTGTGTGATGCGGCGCTGTTCCTGATTGCCAATCCCAATGCGCGCCCCAAAACGCTGATGAAATTCGTGCCGGGACCGGATTTTCCGACCGGTGGCATCATCGTGGATTCGCCGGAGGCCATGGCCGAGGCCTACGCGACCGGCCGCGGTTCGTTCCGTGTACGCGCCCGCTGGAAGGAAGAGGATGCGGGCCGCGGCACCTATCAGGTCGTGATCACCGAGATTCCGTATTTGGTGCAGAAGTCCCGGCTGGTCGAGAAGATCGCCGAGCTGATGAACGAGAAGAAACTGCCGCTGGTCGGTGACATCCGGGACGAGTCGGCGGAAGACGTGCGGTTGGTCATCGAACCGCGCGCACGCACGGTGGATGCGGCGGTGATGATGGAATCCCTCTTCAAGCTCACCGAGCTCGAGAGCCGCATTCCGCTCAACATGAATGTGCTGGTCAAGGGCAGGATTCCAAAGGTTATCGGTCTTGCCGAAGCGTTGCGCGAATGGCTCGACCACCGCCGCGATGTTCTGATCCGCCGTTCGAATTACCGGCTGAATCAGATCGATCATCGTCTCGAAGTTCTGGGCGGACACCTGATCGCCTATTTGATCCTCGACATGGTGATCAAGATCATCCGCACCCACGACGAGCCGAAGCCGGTGCTGATACGCACTTTCCAGCTCACGGATATTCAGGCCGACGCCATCCTCAACATGCG
>JAEWCJ010000112.1 GCA_023390695.1 Pseudomonadota bacterium
CATCCATCCGCAGGATTTGATAGGTGTCGAAGTTAGTCTGTTCGACGCGACCGTTCTTAACTGTAATCATGCCGTAGAGCGCCGCGGTGACGCCGAACATGACTGCGCTCTGGACCTGAGCCTGGACGGTGTCGGGATTGATGACGGTGCCGCAATCGACCGCGCAGACGACGCGCCGGACGCGAACCGCGCCATCATCCGCCACCTCGACCTCGGCAACCTGCGCCAAATAGCTCCCGAAGGCGTTCTGGACCGATACGCCGCGGCCGACCCGTTCCGGAAGCCTTTGTCCCCATCCCGCCTTATCCGCGGCGAGCGCGAGGACAGCTTTGGCTCGGGGGGATTTATCAAGGAGCGCGAGCCGGTAGGCGACTGCATCCTGTCCGGCTGCAGCCGCCAGTTCGTCCATGAAACTTTCAGTTACGAACACATTGTGCGATGGCCCGACGCTGCGCCAGAAAGCAGTCGGAATGCCGGGGGGTTCCACCCGCACGTATTCAACGTTCAGGTTCGGGAAGTCGTAGACAAGGTTGATGGCGCCCTCGGTAGTGTCGGGATCGAGACCGTTGCTGAACGCTGCTGGCAACCACCTTGCGATAATCGAGGATCCGGCAAAGCGATTGTTCCAGGCAGTCGGCATCCCCTTGGCATCGAGGCCGGCCGAAATCCGGTCGAAGAACATGGGGCGATACATGTCATGCTGGATGTCCTCCTCGCGCGTCCACACGACTTTGACCGGCCCGTCCACGTGTTTCGCAATTTCGACGGCGCGCACGACGCCGTCGGCCTCCAGCCTTCGGCCGAAACCGCCGCCGATCAGATGATTGTGCACGAGGACCTTTTCCAACGGCAGGCCCGCAGCCTTCGCGGCGAAAGCCTGTGCACGAGCGATCGCCTGATTTCCGACCCAGATCTCGCAGGCGTCCTCACGCAGATGAACCGTGCAATTCATCGGCTCCAGTGCCGCGTGCGCAAGGAAAGGAACCTGGTATGTCGCCTCGACCTTGGTGACGGAGTTCGCAATCGCACTCTGGGCATCGCCAATGCTTTGCGCAGTCACGCCGGGACTGAGCGTTGCCTGTTTAAGCTCTTCGAGAATCGCGCCGGTGCCGAGACCAGCGTGCGGGCCGACATCCCATTCGATCACCAGAGCCTCGAGCCCCTTCTTGGCAGCTCCCATGTGATCGGCCACGACGGCCACGGCGTCATCGAGCCGCACGATCTGGCGTACGCCCTTGACGGCTCTGGCAGCGGCATCGTCCAGGCTTTTGACGCGGCCGCCAAACGCCGGCGACTGCGCCAGCGTTGCGATCTTCACACCGCTCGGACGAACGTCGATACCATATACGGCCGTGCCATTGACCTTCGCCGGCGTGTCGAGACGCTTCGCCGGGGTGCCGATGAGCTTGAAGTCTTGCGGTCGCTTGAGCTCTACGCTTGTGGGGACAGGCACGAGGGTCGCGTCGCCGGCAAGTTCGCCATAGTTGAAACGTCGACCTGTGGGCGCGTGAACCACTTCACCACGTTCGGCGCGGCAGGATTCTGGATCGACATTCCAGCGCTTCGCCGCTGCCGAAACCAGCATCATGCGAGCGATCGCACCGGCGCGGCGCATCGGTTCCCACGCTCCCCGGATAGCGTTCGAATTGCCCGTCGCCTGGACGCCTAGAAACGGATTGGTGTAGAGCTTTTCATCGGGGGGGGCATGCTGCAATGCGACCTGGCTGAGATCAACTTCCAGTTCTTCCGCGATCAACATCGGGATTGCTGTGTAGGTGCCCTGTCCCATTTCGACGTAGGGCATGATCAAGACGATCTTGCCGTCGCCGCCGACCCGAACCAAGGCGTTGGGCGCAAAGGTATCGTTCGTTGCAGCTTCAGTTTCGCCGTTAACGAAAGGCAGACTAAGGCTGAGGAGCAGACCTCCGCCCGCGGCGACTCCAACTCGGAGAAAGTCTCGCCGGGAGACGGCGTTGACCGAAGGCAGTTCACTGCCACCGGAGGCTCGGGTCGCCTCTTGATCAGTTGTCATGGTTGTCACCCTTTCAGCTTGCCGCAGCCTGTTTGATAGCCTCGCGAATGCGGACGTAAGTCCCGCAGCGGCATATGTTGCCGGACATAGCGGCGTCGATGTCTGCGTCGGTTGGGGTGGGATTCGTGGCTAGGAGTTCCGCAGCAGACATGATCTGGCCGGACTGGCAGTAGCCGCACTGTACGACTTCTCGATCGAGCCAGGCCTTCTGGATCTTCGCACCCACAGCCGTCGTGCCTATGGCCTCGATCGTCATGATTTCGGACGTGCCGATGCTATCGACAGTGGTGACACATGAACGAGTGGCGACCCCGTCGACGTGCACCGTGCAGGCACCACAAAGCGCCATGCCGCAGCCGAATTTTGTTCCGGTCATGCCGAGCACGTCGCGTAGCACCCACAGCAACGGAGTGTCCCCATCGACGTCCACGCTGTGCGTCTGGCCGTTGATGCTGATTGCGAAGGTCATGATGTCTTCTTCCTCTGACCCATTGCCGATGCACAACGCTACCGTCTCGTTTCGGCGAGTCGATTACACGAAGGTGTCCCCGATACGTTGGGATTGGTTGGGCAAGTGGGTGCGCTCAATATCTTCGTCGGCGAGCTTGATGACTGCTGACACCGGTCACGGCTAGCGCCCTCGCTCACGGCGCGATGAAGATGGCGGCGAGCCCGGCTTTGCACTCCCCAGTAGCGGGCGCACGCGACGTATCAGCCTGCGACCAAGCTGGGTCTATCCGGACGGTTTCCGGACGGCCTAGGGTCCGGCCTCATAACCAGAATGCCACGGTTGCTGCGATCTGAACGGCTGCGAGGAAGTTGGTGGCGTTTCGATCGTATCGGGTTGCGATGCGCGTGAAGTCCTTGATGCGGCAGAACATGCG